>WTGC01000158.1 GCA_011523705.1 Chloroflexota bacterium
ACCCCCCTCGGTCCCCCCATCGCAATGGGGGGATGACTGCTGTTCTAGCGGACTAAGGCTTCTGTCGGCGAAGGCGCCGCCTTCGGTGACAAAGCGCAGGCCGAGCTTGGTTTCCATTTCGCTGACGAAGGCTTTGGAGAGGTTGGGTCGGCGGTTCTTGTGGGATAGGGGGAATTCGCTAGGTTCGGTCAGTTCTTTCTGTTTGCTGGGATAGAGATAGGTTGGGAATACAGCGCCGCCGCCACGCCGAAATACGTTGAGGTCTAGCAAGCCATCGGTGCAATATACAACGTTCCAATCGCTAAAATCCGCTGCTTGACCTGCTCTACCAATAACAATTCCTAAATTCTTTTGAACATTTCCTTCGGTATCGTTCCGTGCACGAAAGTGACTCATGATGTTGCTGCGAGGCATACACATGAATCCCCTTGTCTTGCCAGTGTAATACGTAAACCGACGGTCAAACGGGCGATACTGAATTTGAGTGATATGTTTCTCTTCTGGGCCGCTTGCCCTAATATCTGCTTGTGCCAAGGCGACTTTCCAATCTCTCACGTCTCGACGCAAATTGTAGTATTCTCGCGCATTTTCAGAATCTAGCGCTACGAAATTAGTGACCGTGTTCCATACCGATTCAGGCGTGTCTTGAATTGTTAGATTATCGCGCGCAGTAAATAGGCCGAGCGCATTGGCAGGCAGCACCTCTTTTACGGAGGTCATCAAATCATATTCTTTTTTCTTTTCAACGCTTACGGGAACAAAGTAATAATCAGGGTGGTTAGCCGCAACATCGTGCCATGCAGTCGTCTCCGCCTTGTTTTGATTTAACCAGGAATACTTCTCACGCCGATTGCCCCATAGATCTGCGTATCGTATATCAGCGAAGTCTGCGGATTTGCCCGAATCTTTGATGAATATGCTTATTGCTACGCCTGTTCGAATGTCAAAAACGTTTTCATCCTTGTTGCCTTCAGGGGTTACTTATTGCTTGGTGGTATTTCCATGCAGATTTACAATGTAAATGTCGGTAAATGCCTGAAGCAACTGCTGGCGCATTCCACGAAAAGTCGGATTGTCCAAGTATCCGTGATTTGTAATAAGCGCCAGCACTCCTTCTCCGTTGCGCTCGATCCGCCACTGGCCAAAGCGAATGAACTTCACATAATCATCTTGCAGCCATTTTGGATTCCGTTCTCCAATTGGCTCGCCGTCGACGAAGTAGTAATCGCGCACGAGTTTGCCGATCCATTCGCCTTTGTTGGCGCTGTGTCCGCTATAGGGCGGATTGCCGAGCACGACCATGATGGGCTTGTCGCGTTTGATTTCGGCGGCGGTGTTGGCTTCTTCGGCGATGAACTCGGCGAAGGGCAGGGGCGGCGCTTCGACCGCTTCTTCCAGCGAATTGGTCAGGTAGATGCCCAGGCGTTCGCCTTCCTTGAATTCGTAGCCGGCTTCCTTGAGCTGCAAGCTCAGGTTCATGTGAGCGACGGTGTAGGGGGCCATCAGCAATTCAAAGCCGAAGATGCGCGGCAGCAAGTGCTTCTCGACGTAGCTCTTCCATAAGCCCTGCTGGCCGGCGAATGCCGCTTTGATTTGCTCGATGACGAAATAGAGGAAAGTGCCGGTGCCGGCGGCTGGGTCGAGGATGAGAGCCTTTTCGTCGGCGAGTCCGCGCGGGCGATCAAAGCGCGTTTTGAGGATGTGGTCGACGCTGCGCACGATGTATTTGACGACGGGTTCGGGCGTGTAGTAGACGCCGCGGGCTTCGCGCAGGCTGGGATTGTAGGCGCTGAGGAAGGTCTCGTAGAAGTGAACGACCGGGTCGGTTTGCTGGGTGCGATGGCCGAAGTGGGCGAGGATGCTATCCATGTCGGTGTGGCGCAGGATCTCGACCAGGCTCTCAGCCATCCAGGTGAGACGTCTGCCGATGTCGAAGCGGCTGTGATAGAAGAGGTCGCGCAGGAAGGGGTTGGTGCGGGGGATGTCTTCAGCGGCGCCGCGCAGGCTGAACTTGGCGGGATCGCCGGGGAAATTCACGCGCGAGGCGAATAGCCCGTAAGCCAGGGTTTGGGCGTACATATCGGCGAAACGAGCGATATCGAGGCCGGGCAGCAGGGTCTTCTGGAAGGCGGCCATTTGGTTTCGAAGGCTGGCGCTGGGCGAATCGCTCTTGAGGTCTTTTTCGATGAAGTGGGCAATGAATTGGGCGCTGCGGGCGAGCCGCTCGGCTAATTCCTGGGCGCTGTTGACCGATTGGGTCGTTTGCTGGACGAAGCGACTCAGCATGTCAGTCAGGTCGCCATAGGCGGTAGAAATGCGCGTAATCTTGCCCTTTTTCACGCGGGCGATGCGGACGGTTTCAATCTTCTCACCGTTCACGTACCAGCGGAATTCGAGGTAGTTGGTCAGGATTAGATTACCGAAAGCCTGATAGCGCTTGATTTGCTGTGAGTTTTCGGTTCGATTCAACTGGTTGCCGATGTCCTTCGCCTCGACGATGCCAATGGGGATATTGCCCGGCTGGCGCAGCACGACATAATCCGGCATGCCGATCTCAGTGCGCGCGGGGTCGTTGACGGCGTTCAAGTTTATGTCGGCGGATTCAAGCAATGCTTTCAAAGCCGGACGGTAGGCATGTTCGCCCGCCACGCCCGTCTTATTTTCAGCCTGAATCCCGGTGAGATAATCGCGAACGGCGCTCATGGTTTATTGTTCCCCTCACCCCCCGGCCCCCTCTCCCACAAGGGCTGCGCGTAGACACAGCAGTTCGAGAGGGGGAGCTAGACCTTGCGAGCGCTTGATTCATCCAGCTTTTACGTCACGGCGGGACGCAAGGTATTTTGCGTGGGAGGCGGCTTTGTCGCCCCTACAGTTCTCGCTCCGGCGGGCGACCTGATAGGTCGCCCCTACCGATTCCCATTTGCGTGGATCGGCTACAGTTCAATCCTACTTCCGCAGCAGCAAATTCACCACGCCCAGCCCGGCCAGCAGCCGCGCCGTCTCGCGCGCGACCAGGGCGGGATCGCCCCAGTCGGTCAGTGAGCCGTCGGCTTCGATGGCTTCGACGCGCGCGAAGCCCAGCCCGCGAACCTCGTTCAATGCCGCGACCGGCTCATGCCCGAAGGCTTGCAGCGCGCTCGGGTTGTACTCCATCACCAGCGCCAGCCCGGGCGAGTTGGCGATTGCCCGGCGCATCCCGCGCAGGGCGGCCAGCTCCGCCCCTTCAATGTCCATCTTCACGATGTCAACGCGGGCGATGCCGAGCTGGTCCAGGCAGTCGTCGATGGCGACGGTTTGGACGCGGTATCGCTGCGGCTCGAAGTCGGCGGCATTCCGCGGCGCCACATCGCCCGCGCCCATCCGCGCCCGCTGTTGATGCGCCAGCGCCTGGTCATAATGCAGCGAGCCGCTGGCCGACATCATCAGGTAGTCGTGGAGTTCGGCGCTGCCTGCGCTCTCGGCGGCGGCCGCTCGCAGCGCGGTCACATTGGGCAGGTCGCGCGTGTTCTGGCGCAATGCTTCGAAGGTGCGCGGATGCGGCTCCAGTGCGATGACGCGCCCGTCCGCGCCGACCCGCCGGGCGAGCAGGCGCGTGTGATAGCCGATGTGGGCGCCGATATCGAGGGCGACCATGCCCGGGCGCGCCAGCCGCTCGAGAGCGCGCCGCGTCTCAGTCTCGTGCTGCCCGGTAAGCAATTCCAGGCGGAACCAGAAGGGGTCGTCGGCGATGGTCTTGAAGTCGCGCGCGCGCTCCAACCCGGGCAAGACCAGGCTCGCCATCAGCCGGTGCATGGCGAGGTGGGCGGGGCGGATTCGTTTCAGCGTTTTGCGGTAGAGCCGGAGGCTGACATCGAGTGCGCGCATGGTTATCTTTTACAGCAAACTCCCCCGCGCGCGCAAGCCGAAAACTGTCTAGGCTCCCCTTCTTTAGCTTGCTGGGTCACGTAGGTCGCGTAGGGTCGCGTAGGGTCGCGTAGACACTGACCCGCCGACACTGACCCGCCGACACAGACCGCCGACATAGACCGTCGGGGATGGGGTCAAACTGGCGCGACGCGGCGGTCAATCCTGAAACGAAACCGGCTGGGCGGCATCGTCGATACACGTGGGGTCGGATTCAATCGCGTCCAGCCCCTGCAGGATATTGCTCAGCGTGGTTTCGTCGGCGGCTTCGGCGCGCGCCAGATCGAGCGAATCGCGCAGCAGCGTCCAGCCGATCGTGCAATCGCCGGTGTAGTAATGGGAAAGCCCCAGGCGATAGCGGCAGGACAGGTTGTATCGGCCGTCATCGTGTTCGAGGCATTGCTGGAAGGCGGCGCGCGAACGTTCGAAGCGGCGCTCGCGGTAATAGAGCATGGCCAGTTGGAATTGGGCATCGGGGGCGCTGGGGTCGTTGGTCACTGAATCTTCGCAGAAGCCGAGGGCGCGGGCGAACTCGCCGATTTTGCGGTAGACGAGGCAGAGCCGCAGCATGGCGCCGGCGTTGCGCGGGTCGATGGCGAGGATATGGTCGTAGAGGTCGATCGCGCTCTGGTCTTCATCTTGAGCCAGGTAGAGCCCGGCCAGCTCGAAGTGGGTCGGCAGGTAAGCCGGGCGTAGCTCGATGGCGCGCTGGAGATGGGTGATGGCGCCGCTATATTCGCCGACGGAGGAGAGGGCGTAGGCGTAGGCGCGGTTCAGGTCGGCGTCGTCGCCGCTTATGGACAAGCCGCGCTCCGCCGCTTCCAAGCCGTCAGCCCAGCGCTGGGAGTTGACGTAGGCGCGGGCCAAGGTCGCGTAAAGGGGGACGAAGCGCGGGTTCAATTCCAAGCCCGAGAGCGCGATCGGGATGGCTGCGCCTGGCTGCCCGCTCCAGGTGTGGGCGGCCGCCTTCAACGCGTAGCCTTGGACGGCGCGCGCGTCGATGTCCGTGATGGCGTCGCCGAGCGCAAGGGCTTCGTCGGCCCGGTCCAGCTCGATCAGGACGCGCCCGTGGGCATAGAGGTAGGCGATTTCGCCGGGTCGATCGGCGATTGCGCGGGATAGAAGCGCTTCCGCGTCGGTGAAGTCACCAGCGTGGAAGAGGGCCGAGGCGCGCGCCGCCAGCTCGCGCGGTTGTGGCGTTGGCGTGGCCGATAGCCCGGCGACGGTCTGGATGATGCGGTCGACCGCGTCGCCCTGCCAGACGACGGCCAAGCCGAGCAGCAGCCCAAGGAGGCTGGCGATGAGAATGCTGCGAACGCGATGACGCTTGGGCTGGCGGAAGAAAGGCTGCGTGTAATCGCGGCTGATCTTCATCGCCTAGATGCCTCCGATAGGCGTCGGCGGAATAGGCGTCGGCGGTATCGGGGTTGGCAGGCGGGCATCTTCAAAGCCGGGGCAGTTGGCGCGAACGCTGGCCAAGCCCTCGTTGATGATGCCGATGATATGCGGCTCGCGCGTATAGCGCAGCGCTTCCTGAAGCACATCCCAGGCTTTGGGGCATTGGTCGAGCACGTAATAGGACCAGCCGCGCATGTAATAGCACTCGACGGCGGTGGAGCCCAAGGCGACGCATTTCTCCATCGCCTCGAGGGTGCCTTCGTAGTTGCGGCGGGTGTAGCGCATTTGCCCCAACCACTGCCAGGCGTCGGCGTAATTTTCGTCGAGCTCGGTGGCGGTCTCGCAGAAGGGAGTCGCCGCCAGGAATTCGCCCACTTCGGCGTAGGTCTGGCAGATGCGAAGATAGGCTTTGGCGCTGGTCGGCTCCAGCTCCAGGATGCGCCGATAGATGCCGACAGCCATCTCTTGATAATCACCCTGCCGGTATTGGAGGGCGAGTTCAAAATAGGGCGCGGTCAGATCGGGATTGATGGCGACGGCTTTTTCGAGAGCGGCGATCGCTTCGTTGCGGCGGTCGGTATAAATGAGAGGGATGGCGAAGGCGCGGTGGCTGAAGGCGTCGAGGGGGTCGAGCTGGGTGGCGAGCAAACCGCGCTGATAACCTTCGCTGTAGCGCCCAATGTTGGTATAGGCGATGGCGAGGGCGGCGTGCAAGGGGGCGAAGTCGGCGTCTTTTTCCAAGCCGGAAACGGCGAGGGGGATGGCGGCGCCGGGGTCGCTCCACATGAGGGCGCGCGCTTTCAAGGCGTAGCCGCGCGGGTCGTCGGGCGCGGCGGCGATGGCGCGATCGCCGATTTCGACCGCCTTGCTGAAGTTGTCCAGTTCGATCAGGATGCGGCCATACTCGTAGAGGTAATTGATATTGAGGGGGCGCTGGGCGACCGCGATGTCGAATTCGGTAAGGGCTTCCTCGACCTTGCCCTCCGTATACAGCGTGATGCCCTGCTGGGCGTGCTGGCTGGGAAAGAGCGTTGGCGTGGCGCGCGGCAAGCCGATAATCCCGCGAGCGGTGTAGTCGATGTCGTCTATCGAGGCGTAAGCGAGCGCCAGCAAGCCGGCCGTCGCGGAGACGATGGCGAGCGTGAAGAGCAAGAGCGGAATGCCGGACAAGCCGCGCCGTCGGTTGCTGAAGAAGGGCTTGTTGTAGTTTCGCCTTATTTTGCGGTTCGGTCTCATTAAAAGTGGTGTATCAGCCAGCAGCGCCTATTTTACCACAGCGGGAGATGGGTCTGTTTTAGGCGCGGAAGGGCGAGACAAGCCGAGCGTAGGTCGCGTAGACACTGACCGCCGACACTACGGTTCTCTCGCCCATACAGTTTGCGCGGCGATGGGCGAGCCACCGGCTCGCCCGTACAATTTTCGCTATGGCGGGCGCTTCCAGCCCTATCCCGCGGCCTCCTCAGTCATAAAGAGGGAGAGGGGCCTTGACGCGGCGGGATGCAAGGTATTTTGCGTGGGCGGCGGCATTGTCGCGCGGGTGTCTACAGATTACGAAAGTTGTGGGAAAAGCAGTTGATTTCAGCGCCATTTCA
>WTGC01000163.1 GCA_011523705.1 Chloroflexota bacterium
GGGTTTGGGGTGGGGGCGCCTACAAATTCGAATAGGGATCAGCCGCATCGCGCAAGCCATCCCCCAGGAAATTCAGCCCCAGCACCGCCACCACGATGAAAATCACCGGCGTCAAGATCCAGGTGTTCTGCCCCAGCGTCTCCAGGCTCTGCGCGCTCTTCATCAAGAAGCCCCAGCTCGTCAACGGCTCTTGTATGCCAATGCCCAGGAAGCTCAAGAAAGCCTCCGCCAAAATAATGTCGGGTATCATCAAGGTTAAGATAACGATCACATGGCTAAGCACATTGGGGTACAGATGCTTGAAGATAATGCGGAAATCGCCCGCGCCTTGCTCCTTCGCCGCCAGGATGAAGTCGGTCTCGCGCAATGAAAGCACTTTGCCTCGCACCTCGCGCGCCAATACCGCCCAGCGCAAGAAGGGAAATATGAAAGCCATCACCAAGAAAATCTGGCCCGACGACCAGGTCTTGGGTATCACCGCCGCCAGCGCCATCCACAGCGGCAACTCGGGAAAGGACATCACCACTTCCACAAAGCGCTGCATCACGTTGTCAATCGCGCCGCCGTAATAACCGGAGATAACGCCAACAGACGAGCCGATGATGATCGCGATCAGAGCAGCCAGAATGCTGAGCGACAGCGAGACGCGCCCCGCCAGGCAGATCCGCCCCCACAGGTCGCGCCCAAAGCGGTCCGTGCCCAAGGGATGCACACGCACATCTTCACTGTCCAAGCCGAAGAGATGCAAATCCGTATCAAAAAGACCGAACAGTTTGTATTCCCAACTGCGCACGAAGAACTGGATATAATGTGGATGCTCCGTATCCAATTCCTGCTTCGCCTGATAGGTCACCGGATCGATTACCAGTTCCGATTTGTACACGAAGGGACGGAAATGGAAGGCGCCATTGACGTCAAAGAAGCGGATCTCCGCCGGCGGAATATAGGTGTCGCTCAAGGTCGTATTGTAAAAGTCGTAGGGCGCAAAAAACTCCGGAAAGAGCGCCAGCACAAAGAGCATGACGACCATCAAGGCGCCAGCGATCGCCGCCTTGCTGCGGCTGAAACGCTGCCAGACCAACTGCGAGTAAGAGTCGCTGCTCTCCTCGCTGCCTTCCTCTTCCACGAGGTCCTTGGCGTAAACTTCCTGCGCGCTCAACTTTCCGTCCTTAACTGTAGCTGATTCGCGGGTCCAGCAAGCCCAGCAGCATATCAGCGACAAAGTTGCCAACTATCAGCAAGATGCCATAAAGCAGCATAATACTGCCCGAAATATATATGTCTTGCTTCAGCAGCGCCTCGGCGAACATCGGCGCAATCGTCGGCAAGCCGAAGACGATCGCCGCTTCAAGCTCCCCCTGCAGCATGTAGGGCAGTGCCGTGCCCTGATAAGCGATGATCGGGTGCAGCGCATTCGGCACCGCGTGCCGGTTCAAGACGCGCCGCTCGTCCAAGCCCTTTGAACGCGCGGTCGTCACATACTGCTGGTTGAGCACATCAAGCAAGTTGCCCCGCATCACCCGCATATTGCGGGCGACGCCGCCAAAACCGGCGATGAATATCACCGGCCAGATATGCCGGATCAGGTCGATCGCCTTTTCGATCGACCATGGCGCTTTTCGGAATTCCGGCGAAAACATCGAACTGACATGCTCTTGCCCAAACTGAAATACCAACAAGTACAGAAAGATCAAGGCCAGCGAAAAACGCGGTATGGAAGTTGCGGCGAAGGCAAACACCGCCGATAGATTATCGGCCGCGCTGTATTGCCGGTTGGCGGCGTATATCCCGAGCGCGATGCCGACCAGCGAGGAGATTGCGTGCGCCGCCAGCGCGATGCCAATCGTGCGCGGCAGCCGCTGTGCGATCAATTTGCCCACGTCTTGGCGATACGAAAATGAGAAACCGAACTCCCCACGCAAGACGATGCCGGAGATCCAGTTAACATATTGAATCGGAAGCGGATCGCGCAAACCGTAGCGATCCCGCAGCTTATCCGCAGCCGCCTCCGCTTCGTCTTCCGATTGCCCGCCGAGCGCAATCAACTCGCGCTTGTAGACATCAGCGAAATCGCCCGGCGGCAGTTGAATAATAAAGAAGGCGACCGCCGCAATGATAAGCAGGATGATGACAGAAGAAATCAGTCGATTGACGATAAAGCGCAGCATGCGCGGCTATCTCTCGCTTTTAGCCAGCGTATAACTCATCGCAGTTAGTATATCGTAGCGAGCGATTCGCGCAAAAGAGAGGCGATGCCCCGACCGCCTCTCCACTTGCGCAATAATCGAGGATGGGCCGAAGCTCACCCTCGTAGCGATTGCGCGGACGCAATCTACATATCGCCGTAAACGGGTACGGTCTCAGGGATGATCTGGTCCAGCTGCTCGTCAGGATTGACCCAAACCGCTTCTGGAATCACATTGCCCCAAGTCCACTGATAGAAGAATGGCGGCGATCCAACCGGGATATTATTGAAGCGCTTCGCCAATGCCAAGCCGTAACGACCAATGATGCCGCCGACGTTGTAGACATTCTCGGTGAAAATCTGGTTGTAGCGCGACATCAACTCAGCGCGCGCGTTAAAGTCCGGCTCCAGGCAGAACTCCTCCACGATCGCAACCAGCTCTACTTCGAAGTCCAGCAAATCGCGCGAGTCGCCATCGGCGCGATGCCAAGCAGGCGTCGTCGTTGTTATCGGCGCCAGATCGCGGCAGCGCGTGAACGATGTCGTAAACTCCTGACCAATGCGATTGACGCGCGCTTCCCAGCGGCCGCTGACAATCGCGTCATCGCCGGCCGGACCCTGCAGCGGACGCAAGTTGACCTGGACGCCCACATCCTGCATCAGCAGAACAAAGGCTTCGCCAATCTGTCCCGTCGCTTCAGCTGCGACGCTGGTGTTCAACACGATGACCAGGTTATCGCCCGCCAGCGGACCATCGGTCCAATTGACAAGGCCATCGCCATCGGTATCTTCAAAGCCCAGCTCAGCCAACAAGGCGCGGGCTGAATCCGGCGAATAGGGGTAATACACCACGCTGCCGATATCGAAATAGGGCGAGCCCGGTACAATACCGCCAGCAAAACCGCGCATGAAAGGACCGCGGATCACTGCCTGGCCTATGCCATCGCCGTCTACCGCGTGCTGCACCGCGCGGCGGAAGGTCTGATTGCGGAAGAGCTCGCGCAGAGCAGCGTCGCGTTCGTCTTCAACGCCGAGGGTCGCCGACAAGTTGAACTGTACGTTGAAAGCCAAAGTCTCCGGACCCCACTCAATGCGGAAGTGCGCGTCATCCTCTTGCGAACGCGTGATCGCCTCTACATAGGTGCTTGGGTTCTCCAGATTGGTGTGATCAATCGAACCAGCCAGCGTACCCAAGGTGCGCCCGATACCACTCGGCCCCTTCTCAAAGGTCACTTCATCGAGGTAGGGCAGCTGATTGCCCGCCTCGTCGACCTTCCAGTAATAGGGGTTGCGGCGCATCACCATGAACTCATCGATCTGGTAATCAGTCGCCACCCAGGGACCCATGCTCGGCACCGGCAAATCGTCCTGCACTTGGAAAGTCTTGAAGGTGTCGTAATCCGATTCAGCGTTGATGGCTGGATGCATTGGCGCGTAGACATGCTCGGCGCAGATGTTGAAATCCAGGAAGTCCATATTGAACAACTGCTGCACCGGGAAGGGCACCGGGAATGTCCACAGGATCGTGTCGTCATCCACCGCTTCCAGCGTGATCGCCTCGCCGCCAATTGAGAAGGTGGAGGCAGTCGTCCAGGAATCAACGTTGTCATCCTGAATCACGTGTTCCCAGGTGAACATGATGTCGTGCACGCCAAAGGGAGCGCCATCGGACCACTTCGCGCCGCGGATGATATTCATCGTCAACTGATGGCCGTCTTCGCTCCATTCCCAATCCGTCGCCAAATTGGGCAGCGGCTCGAGATTGTCTTTACGCAAGAACATGGGACCGGATTTCACCAGCTGTTCACCGTAGATGTAGTTGATGCCGAACCAGCCTTGCGTCTGGCGCGCGCACAAATTCCAGCCTTCGGTCGGCACCGCTGAGAAATCGCGCCATTGGCCGCCATAGACGCCCAACCCGGTCGACATGCCGGATTCCAGGATAATCTGCGGATTCTCCGGCAAGCGCTCCTCAACCGGCGGCAATTCGCCCGCTTCCACCAGCGCAGTCACCCAAGCCGGCTCGCTGTAAGAATCCAGCGCGCCATAACGCAACATCTCGTCGAGGTTGAACTTCACAATCGGGTTGTCGCCCAATTGCACGCCCTCGGGATACGGAATCGGATCAACGACTTCGCCCATCTGAGCGAACCCCGATCCGACAATAGTGAGCATCACCGCTGCCAACAGCAGGATGCGAGTTAAGGTTGGCAGTTTCATCTGCGTTCCTCCAAACTAATTGGACAAAAATTAGCCCGCCGGCGCATCACTAGCCCGCAGGTTAATTCACTCCACTTGGCCCGGCTCAATGCTGCGTCTCCACGCTCTCATGCAGCCAGCAAGCCACCTGATGCTCGCCATCGACTGCGGTCGGCGGCGGCAAATGCGTCCGGCACTTCGCCATCACATGCGTGCAGCGGTCGGCAAAGGCGCAGCCGGGGATATCCGCTGTCGCATTGGGCACGATGCCTTCAATCGGTACCAGAATCTCCTTGCGCCGCCCGAGCACCGGGATCGATTGCAGCAAGCCGACAGTATAGGGATGCCGCGGGTTGCGGAAGATATCTGTCGCCGTGCCGTATTCGACAATTCGACCGAAATACATCACCGCGACATAATCGGCCATTTGCGAGACGACGCCCAGATTATGCGTAATGATGATGATTGACGAGCCGAAGTCTTCCTGCAGCTTCTCCATCAAATCGATAATCTGCGCCTGTATCGTCACATCCAGCGCCGTCGTCGGCTCATCCGCGATCAGGATCGACGGATTGCAGGATAGCGCCAGCGCAATCATCACGCGCTGCCGCATGCCGCCGCTCAATTGATGCGGATACTGCTTCACCCGCTCTTGCGGATCAGCGATGCGCACGCGATCCAACATGTCAATCGCCACTTTGATCGACTGCTTGCGGCTGAGCCCTTGATGCAGCTCCACCACTTCCGCGATCTGCCGGCCAACCGAATGCAAGGGATTCAGCGAGGTCATCGGTTCCTGAAAGATCATCGAAATCTCGCCGCCGCGGATGCTGCGCATCTCGACGCCTTTCGGGTCGAGCTTGACAATGTCAATCGTCTCCGCCCGCCGCTTCTGCCGCCGGAAAATGATCTCGCCATCCACGATCTCACCCGGTGGCGACTTGATCAATTGCATGATCGAGCTAGCCGTCACGCTTTTGCCGCAGCCGCTCTCGCCAACAATGCCAAGCGTCTGCTTATTGGCCAACGCAAAGCTGACGCCCTTAACCGCCTGCACCACTCCCTTGTCGGTGAAGAAATGCGTCTTCAAATCCTTGACTTCCAGAATCGGCGCCGCGCCGTTTGTGCTGTTCACGATCATTCTCTCTTGCGGGCGAGTCACCGCCGCGCCCCTACAGGTCTCAATGCGGGTCCGCCTTGTCCGCCGCCATCTCCGCCACGCTGCGCGTAGAAATCCGCGCCGCGCCACTCGATGCGCTCAACATCACCCGCGTGCCCTCTCGCTCATGCGCGGCCAGTCGCGCCCGCGCCGCCTCGACATCATCAATGGCGTAATTCGGCAGCCATTCCGCCTGCGCCACTAGCAGCTCGTCGGTCATTTGCCACACTTCCTCCGGATTGCAAACCGCGCCCACCAGCGGATCATGCAGCATGGCTTGCTTCAGCAAAGTCACATCGCCGTGAACAGCCGCTTCCATCGCCATCTCCTGCACGCGCACGCTTGCGGAACAGGTCGCCGCGCAAGCCAGCGGCAAATCGCCAACCACCGGCATATTGATGCCGTTCTTGTCGACATAACCGGGAATCTCCACCACGCAGCCATCAGGCAGATTCGTGATATATCCGCGATTCGGCACATTGAAATGCCCGCGATAAACCCGCCCGGTCTCCAGCCCCTCGATAATATAGGAGCCGTGCTCCAGGCTGCGGTCGGCGGCGCTAATCTTGGGCGGCGCTTCCTCCAACCAATTGGGGAAATCGGTCTCGAACCAGTTGCGCCCCTCGGTGCAGACCCGCAGATAACCGCCCGTCTCGCCCAGAATCCAGCGATTCAAGCTGATCCAGTCAGCGATCTCGTCGGGCCGCTTGCGATACCAGGGCACATACTCGCTCAAATGCCCGTTCGACTCGGTAGAGTAATAACCGAAGCGCCGCAGCACATCAATGCGCACCTTTTCTTCTTCGCGGAATTGCGGATGCGACTCAAACAATTCCAGCAAGCGCGGAACCATATCCATGCCCCGCCACCGAACCTGCACGTACCAAGTCTGATGATTGATGCCAGCGCAGATAATATCGACATCGTCGCGCGTCACCCGCTCGTCTTCGGCGATCAGCCCCTCGCGCCGCGCCCACAGTTCAGTGCACTCGGCGATCTGCTCGTGGCCATGCTGAACACCGTGACACA
Source organism: Chloroflexota bacterium (assembly GCA_011523705.1). Classification (GTDB taxonomy): domain Bacteria; phylum Chloroflexota; class Anaerolineae; order Aggregatilineales; family Phototrophicaceae; genus UBA6055. The sequence goes on from WTGC01000163.1 coordinate 6,573, forward strand.
AGCCAATGGCCCGCACGCCGCCATACTTGTTGCAAGCCCAGGTATTCATCGCCATCGGATTCGAATAATTGAGGAAGAGCGCGCCGGGCTTGGCAACAGCGCGGATATCGCGGCAAATGTCAAGCAGCGCCGGGATCGTCCTCTGACCATACATGATGCCGCCGGCGCAGATCGTATCGCCGACGCATTGATCCACACCATACTTCAAGGGAATATCAATATCCAAGGCAAAGGCATCCAGCCCGCCTTGCCGAATCATGCAAATCACGTAATCGGCATCGGCGATCGCTTCCCGCCGATCCAGCGTCGA
>WTGC01000105.1 GCA_011523705.1 Chloroflexota bacterium
ACAGCGGCTCCTTCAAGACGCGCGGCGCCTTTCATCAGATGCTGGCGCTGGGCGAGGCGGCGCTGGGCGAGGGCGTGGTGGCGGTCAGCGGCGGCAACTTCGCGCGCGCGGTCGGTTATTGCAGCGGCGTGCTCGGAATTGACGCTGTGGTCTGCATGCCAGAGAATGCGCCGCAAGCCTCCATCGATGCCACGCGCGATTACGGCGCTACGGTGGAGCTGCTGCCGGACGCGGTCGCCGCGTTCGCCCGCGCTGACGAATGGGTCGCGCAAGGGCGCGCCTCGCTCCATCCTTTTGACAACGCGGAACAAGTGGCCGGCAACGGCATTGTCGCGCTGGAAATCATGGAAGACTGCCCGGGGCTGACCGACATCATCGTCAGCATCGGTGGCGGCGGATTGATTGCCGGCATCATCTCCGCGATCAAGGCAGCGAAGCCGGCGCTGCGTGTCTGGGGCGTCGAGCCGGAGCTGGCGCCGACGATGCATCTGTCGCTGGCCGCGGGCGAGCTCGTCGACATCACACCCGCTTCGCTCACCAAGACGCTGGGGGCGCCTTTCGTCAGCCAGACCGCCTTTGATTTGTGCCGAGAACAGCTGGAAGATCTGATCCTGGTCAGCGATTTGGAATTGATCGCGGCGCAGCAATTCTTCATCGCTCATGAAGACATCGCGCCGGAGTTGGCGGCGGCCAGCACCTTGGCGGCGGCCGAGAAAATCAAGAGCCTCTTGTCGCCGAGCGACCGTCTCGTGCTGCTGATTTGCGGCCGCAATGACTCGCCCGAGGATGTGGCGCGCTTCGCCAGAATGTTGGACGAGCAAAGCGATCAGGTATAAAGACGCCGATACAGCTCCAGCTGCCGTTCCCGCGCGCGACGCAATAGCCGGACACGCTCCGGCGCCGGATAGATCACGTCTTCAATCGCGGGCTGATCGGCATCCAGCGGCGTGCCGTCAAGGCTGCGGCGCATCATCAAGGCGACGCCGCGCGCCGTGATTTCCGTTTCCGCCAGTAGATGAATCGGCGAATCGAAGGCGTCAGCCATCATGCGCGCCCAAGCCGGCGACGACTGAAGCGCGCCGCCGCCCGCCATCACCTCCGCCGTTTCATCGTTGAGCAGATCATAAATCAGCGACAGCCGCAGCGCGACCGCCTCCAAATGCGCTTGCAAGATATCGAGACGGCTTGTGTGGCGCCCGATGCCGTGGATGGTACCGACCGCGTCCGCCCGCCAGCCAGGGGCGCGCTCACCGGCCAGCAATGGCAAGACGGTCAAGCCATGCCCATCCGGCGTGCATGCCGCTAGCTGTGTTTCCAGCGCGTCATCGCCCTGCAGCAAATCTTCCATCACCCACTGATAAACATTGCCGCCTTCGCTGGTGGCGCCGCCGACGAGGGGCATATCGGCGTCAACCAGGTAACGCCAAAGCCCATCCGGCACGCGGTTCACATTCTTGACGACGCGCAGCGCCGAGGTTGTGCCGATGGTCAGAGCGATGCGGCCCGCGTCAACCGCGCCCGAGCCAACGTTGGCGGCCGCGCCATCGCCGAGCGCGAGGAAGAAGGGGCAGTCGCGCAGGCGGGGCCAGCGGGCGGCGTATTCGTCAGCCAGCCCAACCTGGACGGCATCGAAATCGGCCAGCGGCGGCAGTTTCGCGGCCAGGTTATCGCCGACCAGAAGGCGAGCGTAATCCAAGTGCCAGTCCTGGCGCGCGCTATCGAGCAAGCCCGACCAACTCGCGACTGACAGGCTCGTTGGCATCTCGCGCCCGAACCAACTGCGATAAAGGTAGCCGCCGATGTCGCTTATGCGCGCGATCTTCGTTTCGCATTCGGGATCGAACGCGCGCAAGTGTGCGTACTGCGCCGGCAGGTAAGCTGGATGCAGCAGGCAGCCGGTCGCCTGATGAAAAGGCTCGGCATTGCCCGACAGTTTCGCCAGCAGCGCGGGAATCTGGCTGCGGCTTCGTGTATCAGCGTAAGTGAAGAGCGGCGTACAGGCTTCGCCGCCTTCGTCCAAGCCCAGCCAATTGCCGACGAAGGTCGCCAAGCCGACGGCGCGGATCGACTGCGCCGCCGGATGCGCGAGGATCTCGTCCACGCAGTCCTCGACCAGCGCACGCAGCTGCAGGGCGTCGGCAATCGCGAGGCCGCCACTGTCAGTAGTGAAATCATGGCGACGACTGCAGATCGAACCGTCTATCAGCCGCGCGTCGTCATCGAATAGCAGCGTGCGCGCCGATGAGCTGCCGAGATCAATGACGAGCAGGGTCATTGCGGGTTTTTCTACCCCATCCCCGAAGGTCTATGTCTACGTGACCCAACCCCCTTCCCGTAGTGCAGTGTCTACGCGCACCAATGAATTAGGGAAGGGGGAGGACTGTCGCCGAGCCGCCCGCCAGACGATATTCCTTTTTCAAGCGGGCGACTCACAGAGTCGCCGCTACATTTCCACATTTTTGACAGTTTCGCATGGATAGCCAGGGAGTACTTAGGCGCCAAGAATCGCTTCGATGCTCGCCAGCTCCTCCGCGCTCAGCTCGAGATTGTTCAGCGCGGCGACGGCGTCGTCGAGCTGCTCGGGCTTGCTGGCGCCGATCAATGCCGAGGTCATTTCGGCGTGGCGCAGGTTCCAGGCGAGCGCCAACTGTGCCATGTTTTGACCGCGTTCGCGCGCGATGACGCTGAGCTTGCTCACCTTGCGCAGTTTTTCTTGCGCCAGGCGGTCGCCCCATTCATGTTTCGCCGCCCGCGAATCCCCGGGCACCTCTCCGATATATTTATTCGTCAGAATGCCCTGATCCAATGGCGAGAAGCTGATGCAGCCGATGCCTTCATCGCCCAGCACATCCAGCAAGCCCCCTTCTTCAATCCGGCGGTCGAACATGTTGTAGCGCGGCTGATGGATCAGGCAGGGCGTGCCCAGCGCTTTGAGGATGCGCGAAGCCTCGCGCGTTTGCTCGGCTGTATAGCTGGAGATGCCGACGTAAAGGGCGCGTCCGCTGCGGACGATGGTGTCGAGCGCGCCCATCGTCTCTTCCATTGGCGTATCGGGATCGGGCCGGTGACTGTAGAAGATGTCGAAATAATCCAGGCCGCAGCGCTTCAGGCTCTGATCACAGCTGGCGATGAGATACTTGCGCGAACCCCATTCGCCATAAGGACCGGGCCACATCAAGTAGCCGGCTTTGTTAGAGACGACCAGTTCATCGCGATAGGGCGCCAGATCAGAGCGGAAGACCTGCCCAAAGGTCTCTTCAGCCGAGCCGGGCGGCGGACCATAATTGTTGGCGATGTCGATGTGGGTGATGCCGAGGTCAAAGGCGCGGCGCAGCATGGCGCGCGAGTTTTCCATTCGATCGACACCGCCGAAATTCCACCAAATGCCCAGCGAGATCGCTGGCAGCAGCAAGCCGCTGCGCCCCGAGCGCCGGTATTTCATCGTGTCATAGCGCGCTTCCGCCGCCTGATAAACCATCGTCCGCTCCTTCATGTTTGAGTTGTCTCATCAGCAGCGATTACTATAGCGCAATGCCGACTAGTTCCCAAGTGGGCGCGGTTTTTTCAAGCTGGAGGAAAAGATTTACCACCGAGTACACCGAGTACACCGAGTTTCATTGAGTTCAGCGAGGGTTTTTCACCACAGAGGCGCAGAAGTGATTTCAAGTAAGAAATTGCCTTGACTGCAACAGGAAAGAAATTGCCAGAATAATCGACTTTGTGTACGGGCGAGCCGGTGGCTCGCCCCTGCGGCCCGTTGGTATGGCGAGGATGGGATACCAAAGCGAAAACCCGCACGAGATTAGCCCCCCTTCCTGATGGGTCGCGTAGACCCTGACCGCCGACATTGACCTACGGGGGACCGAGGGGAGTTGACCGCGCGGGCGACCCAATGGCTCGCCCCTACGGATGTTGGTGGGGGCGAGACGGGCATAATCAAGGCGCGCGCGTCAACTGCACACATGACAAGGCGGAGCGGCGTGATACAATGAGCAGCGTATTCAACCGTCGTCTATGGAATTGCTATGGCTCGGCTTTTGGCGCGCCTCATACTATTTACGTCCGCACTTCTCCTTTTGGCGCTAGGGTCGCCGATGGGGGCGCAGGACAATTTCCGCGATGTCATTGAGATGGCGGTCGAGGTCGGCTTCGATTCCTTCTTCCGCCCGAATGAGTGGACGCCGGTTCGCATCGAACTGAAGAACAACGGCGAATCGGTGACGGGCAGGCTGGTGATCCGCCCCGAGACATCGGGCACGGTGGTCGGCAACGCCTTCAGCGCGCCGATCGATCTGCCGACGGGCGCCGCCAAGTCGACCCTGCTGAATATCCAGGCGCGCACCTTCCCCGATCAAATTCGCGTCGAACTGATTGATGACGACGGCGTCGTGCGGGCCGCGCGCGAAGCGAATCTGATTGACCTGGGACCGCAAAACCAGCTATACGCCGTCGTCAGCGGACCGACCACGGCGCCGCCCAACTTGTCCGGCGTTCATGTCGGCGGGGCTCGAGCCGAGCAGGCGCTCTGGCGCGCGCATGAAATCCCGGAGAATGGCTTGTCCTTGCGCTCGCTCGATATGATGATGCTGGTCAATATCGATGGCGAGAGCCTGTCCAGCGGGCAGCGGCGCGCCCTGGAACATTGGGTGGAAGGCGGCGGGCACCTGATCGTGACAGGCGGTCCCGCCGCGCTAATCTCGGCGGGGGCATTGACGGAGCTGCTGCCGCTGACGCTATCCGGCAGCCAAGCGCTGGATGACCTTAGCGCGCTCGCCGGATTCGCCGGCGACAACGCGGGCTTGCCGGGGCGCACCATCATCGCGGTAGGCTCGTCCCATGAAGACGCCGAAGTGTTGGTTGAGCAGGACGGCGCGCCCCTGCTGCTGCGCCGCGCGATCGGCGCCGGATTGGTCGATTTTCTGGCGGCCGACCCCACGCTGGAACCGCTCGCCAGTTGGGCGCGCCTGGACGACCTCTGGCTGAAGCTGCTGGCGACGCGCGCTTCGCATCCGACCTGGCGCGAGGGCTTTACCAGACCGACTTGGGGCGCGGAAGCCATCGCCAATCTGCCCGGCATCAACCTGCTGCCACCGATGCAAACGCTTTGCCTCTTTCTCGTGTCCTATATCGTCTTGATTGGACCGCTGAATTATTTCCTGCTCTCGCGGCTGCGGCGCAACGGCTACGCCTGGTTTACCATCCCAATCGTCATCATCTGCTTTACCGGCATCGCCTGGACGGTCGGTTTTAGTCTGCGCGGCGCCGAGATCATCGTCAGCCGCACGACCGTGCTCCAGTCCTTCGCCGATCGCGAAGAAGCGCAAGCCCAGCAATTCGTCGGCATGCTATCGCCGCGGCGCGCCACTTATTCGCTCGCCCTGCCGGAAGGGCGCTACCTGGCTGTCGCCGGCGCCACCGCCCCAACCAGTATCTTCGCCAGCAACACCATCCAGACGTCGACCGAGATTTCGCAGTCCTCGGCTTTCAGCGCGCGCGACTTCACGATAGACGGCGGCATCTTCGCCAACTTCAGCGCCAGCGGGCGCGTCGCCAAGCCCGCAATCGGCGGGTCCTTCACGCTCAGCTTCGATATCCTGGAGAGCGGAAGAATGCTTGGCGCATATCAAGGCGTCATCCGCAACGAGAGCGGGACGACCTTGCGCGATGCGGTCATCCTGGGTCCAGGACTGGCGCATCGGCTGGATGGCGACTTCGCGCCGGGCGATATCGTGACGTTGGACCGCGAGTCGCTGCGCAGCGATATTGCCGACCCGCCGGCGCAGCCCAATCCGCTTGAACTGCATGTAGCGTCGCCGGGTCAGTCGCCCTTCTCCGGCAGTGGGCGAAACCAATCGATCAAAGACGTCCAGGGCGCGCGCTATTTGCGGACTCGGGCTTTCCTGCGCGCGGAATCAGCGGCGGAGCGGCAGGCAGCGCGCGAGCAATCTTTCCTGGCCAGCTTCATGGTCGATCAATACGATTCCGATGCCCGCGGAACCGGGCTATATCTGGTCGGCTGGAGCGACGGTTGGGCGCGTGATCTGGAAATCAGCGGCGCCGCTTGGTCCGTCGTCGATTCGACCGTCTATATCATTCAACTGGATGTCGACATCAAGCTGCCGAGCCGGATTGCCACCTTGCCATCGGCGTATTTCAGCTGGCTGACGCTCGATCGGATCGGGCTGACCGAGAATGGCACCGATAACTTCAGCATGTATGATGAGCAAGGCGCCGAGTTTCTGTTTCATCCGCTGCCCGGCTTGGCGATGGACGAGGTGGCGCGCTTGCTGGTCGAAGTCGACCGCGGCGGCGGCTACGCGCAATCGCTGGATGTCCAGCTGTTTAACTGGAACAGCGCTGAATACGATGTCTTTGATCACCGTTATGGCGAAGAGTTGATTTTCGACAAACCACGAGCCTATTTGGGACCGGGAAATGCCGTGCGGCTGCGCCTGCAATTCGACGAAAGAGTGGGCACGGCGCGCGTTCGGAAGATTCGCATCGAACAAACCGGGCGATACAGCATTACTAGGTGAGAGCAAGCAGTGACAGTTCAGAATTGCCGCCGTTTTACCCCATCCCCCAGCCCCTGCCCCAGCAAGCTAGGGAAGGGGAGCGACTGGAGAAAGCACGACTATTGGTGTTGCTGCGCGTCACATGTGCAGCATACATCGCAACTCAAAGGAGTCACCCTTCCCTATTTCAATGGGTCGCGTAGACACAGACCGTCGGGAAGGGCCGGGGAAGGGGTTGCTCCGCGATGGAATTGATCATCCAGACGCAAGAATTGCACAAGTCTTTTGGCGCTTTCGAGGCCTTGAGCGGCATCTCACTGGAAGTGCCGACCGGTTCCATCTATGGCTTTGTAGGACCAAACGGCGCCGGCAAGACGACCACGATGCGCATCTTGACCACGCTGACCCGGCCGTCTCAGGGGCAAGCTTGGGTCGCCGGGCATTCCGTGTTGGAAGATCGGCGGGCGGTGCGGCGCGCCATCGGCTACATGCCCGATGAATTTGGCGTCTATGAAGATCTGCGCGTCTGGGAATATCTCGACTTCTTCGCCGCTTGCTATGACATTCCGGAGAATCAACGCAAACCGCTGGTCGCCGACCTGCTCGAACTGGTCGACTTGCAGCACCGGCGCGAAGAACTGGTGGACAAGCTCAGCCGCGGCATGAAGCAGCGCCTGTCGCTGGCGCGGACGCTGGCGCATGACCCGCAAGTGCTCATCCTTGATGAACCGGCCTCGGGGCTCGACCCGCGCGCCCGCGTGGAAATCCGCGAACTGCTGGGCGAGCTGGCCAACATGGGCAAGACGATATTCTTCTCGTCGCATATCTTGGCTGACGTCGAAGACGTCTGCTCGCACATCGGCATCCTGGAAGCGGGCGAGATCATCATGCAAGGCAGCATCGATGAGTTGAAACTCGAGCTGATGGCGCATCGCGAAATCATCATCACGGTGATGGACCATGACGCGGCCGAGGCGGTGACGAGCCTGGCCAGCGGCAGCGGGCTTGTTGTCGCCGCCGAGATCATCAGCCCGAAGAACGGGCGGGCGCGCGTTCGGGTCGATTTCGCTGGCAATGATGAAGAGTTGGGCGCTTTGAGCCGTCAGCTGGTCGAGGGCGACATTATGCTGCTGGGCTTCAATGAAGAAGAGAAAGACCTGGAGCACATGTTCATGCGCGTGACGCGCGGCCTGGTTACTTGATTAGGAAGGACTGCCATGGCAAGCTTCAGCGCCGAGACTTTGCATATCCGCGCCGATGACAAGGGGCGAGCGGGCGCCTTCGCCGCGCTGGATGCCAAACGCGCCGGCTGGGAGACGATGAACTTCGCCGCCGTGCGCCTGGGCAAGAGCCGCACCTTCGAGATTGCCATCGACGCCTTTGAGTATGTCGCCGTGATCTTGAGCGGTCGCTGCAATATCCGAACCAATCGCGGCGACTTTGAAGGCGTCGGGCGGCGCGACAATGTCTTCAGCGGCATGCCGCACGCGCTCTACCTGCCGCCGCAAACCGAGTTCGAGATTGAGGCGATCACCGATGATTTCGAATTCGCCTCCTGCTGGGCGCCAACGGAGAAAGAACATCCGCCCCGGCTGATCGGCCCACACGATGTCGAGCTGCTGCTGCTGGGCGGCGGCAACTGCTCGCGGCAAATGAGCCGGCTGATCGGCAGCGATTTCCCGGCGGACCGCCTGCTGGTTTACGAGCTGTATACGCCGGGCGGAAACTGGTCAAGCTATCCACCGCACAAACACGATACCCACAGAACCGACGACAAGGGCAAGGTGCTGGAAGCCCAGCTCAATCGCTTCAGCTTTTACAAGTTCGACCGTCCGACCGGCTACGCCTACCAGCGCGTTTATAGCGCCGACAAGCGGTCGGACGCGACGATGCTGGCGCGCCAGCATGATATTGTCCTCATGCCGGAAGGCTACTACACGATGGTGAGCGCGCCGGGCACAACCACTTACACCCTGAACTTCATGGCCGGCTCATCGCGCGAGTTCGCCCATAGCGATGACCCGGATTACGCCTGGGCGCGTCATACGCTGGGCGGCGTGGATCCGCGCCTGCCGCTGGTCGATCCGGGCATGGATGTGGGTTATTAGGACGCGCCTCTCCCCATTGTTAACTAAGTGAATAGAGCCATCCTGGATTTCGCGCGGCTCAGAATGCGCGAGCAGGCTTCAGCGTGTTTCCCCGACTCATGCTAGACTGATTGCTTGAATTGGCAAATCAATAGCGAGACCATGTCGATAAGGAGCGAAGATGCGCCGTCTAATCGGATTACTATTGACTACAATCCTTGTACTATCGCTGGGTTCAGCCGCTGCGGTTGCACAGCAGGTTCATGTTGTGCAGCGAGGAGAAAATCTATTCAGAATTGCTCAGCAATATGGAAGGACGCTTGTGGAAGTCGCGCAGGCGAACGGGATCGCCCCGCCATATACCATCCACATGGGCAACTTCATCACCATTCCCTTGCCGGGCGGCGCGCAAGCGCCCGCGCCCGCGTCCGCGCCAGCGCCGCAGCAGCCGACAGGCACGAGCACCTATGCGGTGCAGCGGGGCGAATCGCTGGCTATCATTGCGGCCAAGTTCAGCACCACTTACATCATCCTCGCCGAAATGAACGGCATCGCCGATCCGAACATCCTGCATGTCGGGCAGGTTTTGCGGGTCCCGGCGCCAGCTGCCGCGCCGGCGCCAACAGACAGCGGCGCAGCGCCCGCTCCGCAGCCGGCGACCGCCACCTATACGGTGCAGCGCGGCGAGTCGCTGGCGATCATCGCAGCCAAGTTCAACATCAATTACTTTGAGTTGGCGCAGATGAACGGCATCGCCGATCCTGATGTCCTGACCGTGGGCCAAGTGCTCCGCGTGCCGGGGCCGCCACCGCCGCCCCCAGCTCCGGAACCAGCGCCCGCACCGGCTGATCCGGCGCCAGCGGCTCCAGTCGGCCCAGGACCTCCCAGCACGGCAAATGTCAGCGGCTTCGAGCTGGGCGGCCAAGCCTTGAGCTTCGCGCATCCGGAATTTATGCGCCGCGCCGGCATGACCTGGGTCAAGCGGCAGGTCAAATGGCATGGCGAGCCAGCCAGCAATTTCCAACACTTGATTGACAGCGCGCACGGCAATGGATTCAGAGTCTTGCTCAGCGTCATTGGCGACAAGAATCAAATCGCCGGCAACCCGGGCGGGTTCTATCAGAACTTCGCCAACTTCCTGGCTGGGCTGGCGCGCGGCGGCGCCGACGCCATTGAAGTCTGGAACGAGATGAATATCGACCGCGAGTGGCCCTCGGGCCAGATCAGCGGCCACAACTACACGCAGATGCTTTCAGCCGCCTATCACGCCATCAAGGGCGCCAATCCGGGCACGATGGTCATCAGCGGCGCCCCCGCCCCAACCGGCTTCTTCCAGGGCTGTGGATCCGGTGGCGGCGATGACGACTGCTTCCTGCGGGAGATGGCGGCGGCCGGGGCGGCCAACGTCATGGATTGCGTCGGCGTCCATTACAACGCCGGCATCACCCCGCCGGATTCAACCAGTGGCGCTCCTGTTGGCAGTTCCGGGCACTACTCCTGGTACTTGCCGCGCATGATGGAGCTATACAGAAGTTTCTTCCCGGGCAAGCCGCTCTGTTTCACCGAGCTGGGTTATCTGACTCGCGAAGGCTTCGGTCCGCTGCCTGGCGGTTTCGCCTGGGCATCCGGCACGACGCTGGCGCAGCAGGCATCCTGGCTGGCGGGCGCGGTCCATCGGCTTCGCGGTTCCGGCTATGTCCGTATGTTCATCGTCTGGAATGTCGATGCCACGCACTGGGGGTCCGATCCGCAGGCCGGCTACGCGATTGTTCGGCCAGGGAACCACTGCCCAGCTTGTGATTCACTGCGCGCGGCGATGGGCGGCTAAGCCAAATCGCAACCGACAAATCGTAAGGGCGGCCAATCAGGTCGCCCTTCTTTGTTTTCACCACTGACCTCGACACTTAAAGCGTGGCTCACACAGAATAATGAACCCGGGAATTGAGAAACTGTACGCACATGCGCGACTATGCCACCGGGCACGCAGAACACCCTGCGTCACGAAGCCTTTAGCTCCCCCCTCCCTGACTCGTTCTGATGACAGGACAGTTTTTCAGAGAGCAAAATATCGCCGCAAATACTGTATTTTCTTGGGCTTTTTCGGGCGACTCGCTAAGTCGCCCCTGTTTACGTTGCACGTTGCAAGAGGGCGTTACAGCGCCGCGCGTAGACACTGCGGTTCAAACGCCCCTACACGTTTGCGCTTTGATTAAGATCCGTAGGGGCGAGGCGGTGACTCGCCCACAGTATTCCGTCTGCTCAACAACACGCAAGATATTTTGCGTGGGCGGCGGCATAGTCGCGAGTGTGTCTACAGTTTTCGCCAAGAGAGGTGCTTCTGACGTCTGACTTGGCGGTCTTACGTGCGATTGCGTCAAACCTGTCTTGTCCTCAGCTGACTCGTCGGGGAGGGGGCCGGGTCACGTAGGTCGCGTAGACACTGACCGCCGACATAGACCTTCGGGGGTGGGGTTCGCTTCCCGTAACACATACAGGTGCGAGCCAATGGGTCGCCCTCGTAGATTCGTCTGGGAGGCAGGAAAAGCTAATTTCAAGCGATACCGAGCGCCCGACCTATAGCTGATAGTCGCCGGTGACGCGCACGATCTTGTGGCTGTAATTCTCGACGTATTCCATCAGCTTGGCTTGCAGCTCAGCCCAGTCGGCGCTGGTGATGATCTCACGCATGGAATCGGCGTCTTCGGCGATGGCGCCGGCCATGATTCGGGGGATATCGGCGCTGGCGTAGACATTGTACCAAGCCTCAATCGGCGTGAGCCCCAGTTTAGTCGTATTGGGCACCCATTCGCGCATGACAAATTCGAAGTATTCCTGATCCAGGCCCGGCTTGATGTCCCAGTTCATCAGAATCTTGACGTTTCCATTCGGCATGAGAACACTTCCGCGTAGTTGGTCGCCCAAGTAACACTAATATACCGCAAAATACCTGGCAACGGGATTCATTGCGCTCAATTGGATCTTATTCAATTAACCCCCTGCTCGCGCAGGTAGAGGGCTTGTTATGTTTTGAGAGCGCTTTTGACTCGTTGCGCGGCCGCCGAGCGGCTGTATTTTAACGCAGGAGCGCAACCTGGGTTTGCTCGGGCAGGCTCGTAGGGTTCACCCGCAGCCCATCTTGCTCCTCCAAGCCGCTGACGCCCATCAGTTTCAGGAAGCCTTCAACCGCCAGCGCGTAATCGGCATCGCTCAACTGAACTGGCTGCATCGGCACGACATAATTCGGTTCGATCACGCTGATGAGATCGGCCAGCTGATCGCCATTGTGATGAGCCGCTTCAACCGGCAGCAAGAGCGCATTGACCTGATCCAGCTGCTCGAATATGGAGGGATCCGGCAGTTGACGCAGCGCGCCCAGGTGCAAGACAGTCTGCGCGTTGGGATATTCGAAGTGGTAGGCGATGTTGTAGAGAACGCGGTCATTCTCTTCATCATGATGATGCAAGGCGATGCCAGTGACAAAGAGTTCGCCCACCTCGTACTCGCCTGGACCGTCGATCACGTAGACATGACCGCGGACACCGTCGACCCGATGCCCGTCTCGATCATGGCTGACGGTGACAAGATCGGCATTCAGCCGCATCTTAGCCAGTGCCTTCTCCGTGCCAAAGGGATCCGTCACTACGGAAGTGTGACCGCGCTCGGTGATGCGAAAGCAACTGTATCCGTGCCAGGCAATGTCCAAGATTTTGCTCCCTATTGATGTCTATCCGCGCAATTAAGACTGTCGGTATCGTCTACTAGAATACACCGACCAGGTCCAGGGCGCAGCCGGCAGCGGCGCGGGCGCCCGCGCTAAGTTACGAACTTGCCCCACTCCTCCAACGCCGCCTCGAGCTCCGTCTCCGCTTGCGAATAGGCGATGCCCAGCTTGCGCACCGCCGCGGCATCGCCGGCGAGGCTGGCGTCATCCAGTTGGCGGCTGATTTCGCTCAAGTCACTTTCCAACTGCTGAATCCGGTTTTCGAGCTTGGCTGTATGCCTGGCCGCTTCAAAGGGATTCAGGCCGTATTTCTTCTCATTGTAGGCGGCTGGTTTGGCGCCGCGTTGATCCGGTGATAGTTCCTGTGCCGATTCGGTTTCAAGCGCCCGCTTGCGCCAGCGCAGATACTCCTGGTAATCACCATCGACGACTTGCATATCGCCGGGTCTGATCTCCCAAATCTGTGTCGCCAGCGCGTCCACGAGATAGCGATCATGGCTGACGAGGAGAATTGTGCCGCTATAAGCGCTCAGAACCGACTGCAATACCTCCTGGCTGTCGATATCGAGGTGATTGGTCGGTTCGTCCAGAAGCAACAGGCTGGCGCCTTGCAATGCCAGTTTGGCCAGCGCCAATCGTCCGCGCTCGCCGCCGGAAAGCGACGACACCGGCCGGAAGACATCATCGCCGCTGAAGAGAAATCGACCGAGCCAATCGCGCGCTTGCGAGAGCGGCAGCGGTTTCACCGCGCGTATCTCATCAATGATCGCGCAGCTTGCCTTTAGCGTCTCGTGCGCTTGGGCGAAATAAGCGATCTCCACCTTGGCGCCCAGGCGAACCTCGCCGGCCAATGCGGGCAGATCGCCGCTGAGCGTCTTGAGCAGGGTCGATTTGCCAACGCCATTGGCGCCGATGATAGCGATGGTCTCGCCGCGCAGGACCAGCAAGTCGGGCACTAGCAGCAGCTCCTCTCCGTCGTAGCCGATTCGCAAATCGCGCGTGCGGATCACCTGATCGCCGCTGCGCTGATGATCGCGCAGCTCCAGAAACATCTTCTTGCGCCGGCGCGGACCGCTCTCCAGGATCGCGCCGCGCTTTTTCATCGTCTCCAGCTTCTTCAGGCGTCCCTTGGCCTGGGCGGTACCGCGGCTGCCCATGTGGCGGCGGATAAATTCTTCTTCCTTGCGGATGAATTGCTGCTGCCAGTAGTAATCGTGGCGCAGGGTATCGCGCTGGCTGGCGCGCTCCTGGCTGTAGGCGCTGTAATTGCCGCGATACGTTTGCAGCTTGCCGTACTCAAGCTCCCAGACTGTGGCGGCATAATGATCCATGAAGTAACGATCGTGGCTGACGGCGAGCACGGCGCCCGCGAATGAGGCAAGGTAATTCTCCAGCCACTCGATCGCCTGAATATCCAGATGATTTGTCGGCTCGTCCATGATTAGGAGATCGGGTTCTTCCAGCAGCAGACGGCTGAGGGCGGCGCGCGTCTTCTCCCCGCCAGACAGCTCTGGCAGCGGCGCATCGTAGTCAGCCGGCGAGAAGCCCAGGCCGCTGAGCACCCTCTTGATGCGCGTTTCGTATTCGTAGCCGCCGCGCCCTTCAAACTCCGCTTGCAGCTGTCCGTAGGCTTCGAGCGCGTCGGCGGCATCGTCGGCCTTCGCCATTTGCCGCTCCAGTTGCTCCAGGCGTCGTTCCATGGCGCGCAGGCCCGCAAAGGCTTTCAACTGCTCGCGCCAGAGGCTGTGTTCGCCAGCCAGTTCCGGCCGCTGCGGCAGGAAGGACAGGCGCGTTCGCCCAGCCTGGCTCACTGTCCCGCTCGTCGGGCTATCGACGCCGGCGAGCAGATTGAGCAGAGTCGTCTTACCGGCGCCATTGGGTCCGACCAGGGCGATGCGCGCGCCTGCCGAAATGGCGACGCTGATCTCGCTGAATATCTCATCAGGACCGTAGAACTTGCCGAGGCTGCTGGCGCTTAGGATGGACATGATTAGCGTGATAGGAAAAAGTCGACAAACCGCTACAGTATAGCACGCCTTCTGCGCCGAGATAACGCCCGCTTGCGCCGACGGCTCGAAGTTTATATAAGTATGCGGTAGTTCGCAGACAGGCTACGAGGCTTCTTCATCTTGGTAAGCAATCGCAGCATCTGGCTCAGACCGGGTCGAGGAATAAAGACGCTGCTGCTCGGCTTCTTTCCCTTGATCATGTTGCTCGCCCTCGTTCTGCATGGAACGGAGCAGGGGTCGTTGGCCGATCCCACGGCCCCGCCCACTGTCGCGCCGACGAGTCCGCCGCCTGTTTACCGCGAAGTCGGGTTCAACTTCGGACGAGGATACATCGGCGATGGCTGGCGGCTTTACTTCAGCGAGCCGGATGCCAGTGCCGCTCGCGAAAGCTACGAAGCCGGCATCGAAATGGCGCTGGTCGAGGCGATTCAACAGACGCGGGACCGGCTCGATGTCGCCGCCTTTGAAATGAACAGCGAGCCGATTGTTCAAGCGATCCTGGACTCTCATCAGCGAGGCGTCGTTGTGCGCATCGTGACCGATGATGACCACGGCTTAAACGATGTGGACGATGAAGCGCTGCGCACTTTGCAGACGGCAGGCGTCCCCGTCGTTGATGATGGGCGCAGCGGCTTGATGCACAACAAATTCATGATCCTGGACGGGCGCGCGGTCTGGACCGGCTCCTGGAATTACACCGTCAACGGAACCTATCGCAACAACAACAATATTCTGGTCCTGGAGAGCGAACGGGCGGCCGCAGCCTATCAGGCGGAGTTTGACGAGATGTTTGAGCGCGGCGAATTCGGTACGCGTTCAACGGACGACGGCGCCGTCACATTCAGCCACGCGGAGGGCGAAGTCAGCATCATATTTGCGTCCGAGGCCGATGAAGTCACCAAGCTCAAAGCGGAAATAGCGGGCGCGGCGCGCTCGATTCACATCATGACTTTCGTCTTCTCGCTGGAGGAATTAGCCGAAGCCATTCTGTTGCAAGCGGCGCAAGCGGACCTGGTCGTGCGCGGCATCTTCGAAAAGTTCAACAGCACCGCCAACTGGAGCCAACTGCCAGCGCTGCACTGCGCCGGCGCCGAAATACGGCAGGACGGCAACCGCTACACACTGCATCACAAAGTCATCATCATTGATGAAAATACGGTGATCACCGGCTCTTTCAACTTCTCCAATAGCGCGGCGAAGCGGAATGACGAGAACATCGTGATCATCCGCAATGCGAACATCGCCGACCTGTATCTCGATGAATGGGCGCGTCTGTGGGACAGCGCCTCGGAGCTGGACCCCGCTGAGGTGCATTGCGATTAAGCTAAATCAGCGCGGCATTTGCGCAGATGCAGCGGCGACTTCTTCGGCTGGCGCTCGATCTCTTGACGCGCTTCCAAATCCAACTGCACCGCCTTGCAATACCAGCGCACGGAGCCGGGTTTGGGGAAGAGCGCTTTAGGCACGTCCTGGTCGTCCAGCCAGGCGCGCACTTTTTCTTCCAGCTCGCTGAATCGCATCCAGGCGTCGACAGACAGCGACGCCAGCATCGCCTCGCGAATGACCGTATACTTCTCGGTCTTGAGGTTCTCACGGTGCTCCGGGTGGTTGACGTTACGCGCTCGAATGCTGGTCATCGAATTTGGAGATTAAGCGGAAGAATTTCGAATCAAAATAGGGCTGAACAACCCTCCAAGCTCAGCCAAGCGTTGTGTTCAATCTGACTTGCCAAAGACCTTCTGATAATCTCTTCGGAGGTTGCGAACCTCTTCGAGGAGTTCGCCATAGTGATTGCTGTAGTATCCCTCGAGCTCTGTCATGTGGTCGGTAAATCGCTTGTCCATCTTTTGCTCAAAGGCCACGAAGCGGGTATCCATCTTCTGCTCAATAACAGGAATAATGGCGTTAGTCACGGCCTGAGCAATGCGGTTTTCATCGACTGTAAGATCTTGTGATTGCATCGGGTTCTTTCACCGCTTATGGCTTCATCATCAATTAACGACAGGCATTTAATCGTCTGTAATCTTAGCACATTTGTATTGCACATGCAAGCTGGCTTACCGTGCATAAAGTCTCCGGCATCCCAAGGCGCTAAGATAGATGAATCTCATCATAGAGCCGCCAGGCGTCTTCCGCCCGGCAGAGCGCGGTGCCAGCGGTCATGACGGCAGCGCTGCCGGCCGCCACGCCCAGGCGCGCCGCGTCGTTCAGCTCGAAGCCCCGCGCCAACCCCATGGCAAGGCCAGCGACCATGCTGTCGCCGGCCCCGACCTTGCTCTGAATCGGCACGATTGGCGCGCGCAGAAAGACGCAGTCGGCGCTCGTGATCAATGCCGCCCCAGCCGCGCCCAGCGAAACGACAATCACTTCAGCCAAACCCAGGGCGATCAAACGCTGGCCCGCCGCGCGAATTTGCGATTCATCGCGGATGACGCCGCCGGCGAAGCGCTGCAGCTCCCGCAGGTTCGGCTTGAGCAGATAGACGCCATTGCCGATGGCGCGGTTCAGCGCGTCGCCCGCCGTATCCAGGATCACACGAATGCCATACTCGCGGGCATAACGCGTGATCTCGCCATAAATCTCGAGCGGGACGCCCGGTGGCAGGCTGCCGCTGGCGACAATATACGCCGGATTCAAGTTGAAAATCGCCTCCAGACAGGCGATCCACTCTTCGGCGCTCAAAGCCGGTCCCGGCATCGTGAAGCGATATTGCAGGCCCGTGCTCTCTTCGTAAACGACCACATTTTCGCGCGTGATGCCAGCGATCTCGACCGGATGATTGTCGATGCCATCGCCAGTCAGCAGTTGCCTGAGCATGGCGCCGTTGTGCCCGCCGGCGGCATAGACCGCGCTGGAATGGCCGCCGAGGAAACGAATCGCCCGCGACACATTGATGCCGCCGCCGCCCGGATGGAAGCTTGGCGCGCCGCAGCGGAGCTTGATCTCCGGCGCGACCGATTGAATGCGCGTGGCCACATCCAGCGCCGGATTCAGCGTTAACGTTACCACCTTGTCCATGCGAAAGGCTCGCTCCTGTGTTCGTCGGGGCTAGTTTAACCGGGCGATGGCGCGCAGACCAGCGTTTCGATGCAGCGCTCTTCGCAAATTCTTCACGTCTCTTGACAACTGTCGCTTACGATTATCGCGGAATGCCCTATAATCACCCAGTGAAAATGTAGGCGAAGCGAGGAGCATAGAATCTGCCAATGCGCCTGTATCTCATCCGGCACGCGGAATCGGAAAACAACGCTCTCTCCCGGGATACGCTTCATCAGCGGAAGGTCGACCCCGATCTGACGCCCTTGGGCTACCGGCAGCGAGATTTGCTGGCGCGGCATATCGGGACGGAGACCGATGCGGCCGGCGAAGGCTACCGGATTACGCATCTCTACACCAGCGCGATGTACCGATCGCTCTTGACGACGAAGCCAGTTAGCGACGCCCTGGGCATCGCGCCAAAAGTATGGCCAGACTTGCATGAAAAAGGCGGCCTGTATCTGGAGCGGGATGGCTGCATTCGCGGCTACACCGGCATGACGCGCGCGGAGATTCTTGCCGCTTTCCCCGGCTATTGCTTGCCGGCTGAGCTGGATGAGCGCGGCTGGTATGACCCGAAGCTGGGGATGGAGCCGGAGGAGCGCAGCTATTACCGCGCAATCAAGGTTGCCAGGGAATTGCGCGAACGAGGCGATTCCGATGACGTGATCGCGCTGGTCTCGCACGCGGGCTTTCTCGATGTTTTGCTGAAAGCAATTTTCGCACAGTTGCCGTCCCGCCCCTACACTATGCGCTATTATCACGACAACACCGCCATCACGCGGATCAACTTAGATCGCGGCTGGACGACGCTGCACTATATGAATCGCGTCGATCATTTGCCAGCGCACATGCAATCTTTCTAGCATGAAAACTGCGCGAGCCAGGGAGGCGGCTAAATGACAGATCTGGGCGGGCAGGTTGCGGTTGTGACTGGCGGCGGCGGCGGCATAGGCAGCGCCATCTGCCGGCGGCTGGCGGCCGCGGGCGCCCAGGTCGTCATCACCTATAACAGCGATCAAGGCAAGGCGCGGGCAGCGGCGAATACACTAGCGGGCGGCAATCACCTGATTACTCGCGCGCCCGTTGACGATGCCGAGGCGCAAGCCAAGCTGGCGGAGGCCGTCGGCGAAAAGTACGGTCGCCTCGATATACTGGTTAACAATGCCGGCGTCACCAAAGCCGTGCCGCACGCCGATCTGGATGACCTCAATGACGAGACCATTGACCAGATCTTCCGCGTCAATTGGCGCGGCGCCTTCGCCTCGATCCGCGCGCTGCAGCCGCTGCTGTCCGACGGCGCCGGCGGCGTCGTGATCAATATCTCGTCCATCGCCGGGCGCACCGGCGTCGGCAGCAATGTCGCCTATTGCGCGAGCAAAGCGGCGCTGGATAGCATGACGCGGTCGCTGGCGCGGGCGCTGGCGCCACATATCCGCGTGCTGTCGGTATCGCCCGGCTGGGTCAACGGCGAATACGCCCAGCGCATGCCGCGAGCGCTAATCGCGGAGCAAGAAGAGAAGACGCCGCTGGGTCGCATCGCCGAGGCGGAAGATGTGGCCGAAGCCGTCTACGCTGCCGTCGCGCATTTGCGCTTCAGCACCGGCGATATCATTCCGGTCGATGGCGGGCGTCCGCTAGGTGAATGAAGTAACAAGTACAGGAGAATTCTGATGCGATATTTCATTCTGAGTTGCCTTATTTTCATCAGTTCGCTCGCGGTTTTGGCGCACGGCGATGCAGAGCATGATGACGACGAGACCGCAGCGGCTGACCTCAGCAGCGTCAGCGTCCCGGCGCATCCCACCTATCACGAGCATGTGCGCCCGATCATTGAAGCCAGTTGCGTCGCTTGTCACAGCGACGGTCAGATCGCTGGTTACGCTCCCTTCACGTTGGCGGAAGATGTCGTTTGGGCGGCGCAAGACATCAAGTTCCATGTTGTGAATCGGCTCATGCCGCCCTGGATGCCGTCACGGGCGAACCGGCCGCTGCAAAACGACCGCAGCCTGTCCGACGAAGAAATCGCCATCATCGCCGCCTGGGCTGACGATGGCGCGCCGCTCGGCGACCCACATGACTACACGCCATCGGCAACCGATGCAGTATCGCCGGCCGAGATGCGCGCCGACCTGACTCTGCAGCTTGACGAAGCCTATGCGCCGGCTGCGGATGCGCTCGACGACTACCGCTGCTTCGCCTTTGAGCTGTACGTCGACGCGCCCCAGTTCATAACCGGCTACGAATTCATCCCCGATGTGGCAAAGATGGCGCATCACAGCATCTTTTATCTGTTTGATGAAGGGGCAGAGGGCGCCATACAGAGTCGCGATAATGCCGACGGGCGGCCCGGCTGGTCCTGTCATGGGGGCCCCGGCATCGCCAGCGAAAGGAAGGGGATTGGCGGCTGGACGCCGGGCGCGTCGCCGGTATTGTTTCCGGCTGGCACAGGCTTCCCCATCAAGCCGAGCCAACAGATTGTCGTGCAAATGCACTACAATTTCTGGACGACGAACCAGCCGGATCGCAGCCGCATCGTCCTGCAGTTGGAATCGGCCGAGAGCGAACTCGCCGAACTCACGGATGTGCCGCTGGCAGCGCCAGTTGAAATCCCCTGCCCGGCCGGCGTCGAGGGACCGCAATGCGAGCGCGAGCGGGCGCTTGATCGGGTCGCCGAACAGTATGGGGCAGACGCGCGCGCAGTCCCGGACCGGCTGTTGCGCCGCTGCGGTCAAAGCCTGGAAGTCTACGCCGAGAATACTGGCGAAAACGCGAGGGGCTACTGCGATTATCCGATTCAGCGATCCCTGACCATATTCGGCGTTTTCGGGCACATGCACGAACTAGGGCGCAGTTTCCGCCTCGAGTTAAATCCAGACGGAGAAGAACCGCTGCTGCTGCTGGATATCCCGCGCTGGGACTTCCACTGGCAGGACCACTACCTCTTCGTCGAGCCGCTGCAAATCGCCCAGGGCGATATCCTGCGGATCGGCTGCGTCTGGGACAGTGCGCTATCCGAAGATCCGCGTTACGTCGTTTGGGGCGAGGGCACGAGCGATGAGATGTGCTTCGGCACGCTGCTGGCGCTGAAGCCGTGAGCGGTCAATTTCCGAACAGATTCATCATGTAGTCGGTCGAGATGCCTTGCGACTCCAGGTGGGTCTTGAGCTTGCGGCGGGCATCGTGGATGAGCTTGTAGAGCGCGTTGCGGTTGCTGCCCATGCGCTCGGCCAGCACGTCCATCGGGATGCCCTTGAGGGCGACGGCGACCAGAGCCTGGTACTGCCGCTCGGTGAGCGCCTCCTGCAGCGCCAGCTCGATCTTTTCCATGACGTCATCGCGCTCGGCCACCTTCTCCGGCGTTGGCGAAGCCGCCGACCCCAGCCGGGTCGTCAACGGCAGCAGGTCGCCATCGGCGGTGAGCTCATCGAGACTGAAGTCTTTGTAGCGGGCGCGCCGCAGGTCGCTGATGGCGAGGCGGATCGCGACCTTGGTCGCCCAGGTGGTGAAGCGACTCTCGCCGCGGAAATTCGCCAGATTATCCATCACGCGCAGGGTGGCGTCTTGCGCCAGATCCTCCGCCATCTGCGCCAATTCCTGCGCCGCCATGCCGCGCAGGTCGCTACGGTCCTGGCTGAGATAAAAGTAGATGCTGCGCCGCAAGCGCAGACGCAGATCAGCCAGAGCCTCGCTCTGCGCCGCATCGCCCGTGTTCTGCAGGGCGGCGATCCATTCATCATTGCTGCGGTCGGCCACTTTAGCGGTCTTCATGCGTCGCCTGTAATCATTCCAGCTTCACCTACAATGATAAAGGAACATGAGACAATATACACCTGTCAGCCGGCGCGGCGCGACAAGATTCGCCGCAGTCGAATCTAGCCAAAATATCACTTTTTCAGCCGCGGCCGGGTCATTGTCACTGAGGCGGAAAGTCAGAAAACTCTGACCGCCGCCTAATCAATAACGGAGCTTCGTCCATGAACAACCGCTCAGAGCCCCCCCAACACGTGACCGAAGGGGGAAAAGATGGCAAGAAAAACAACGATGGCGGCAAGTCGCCTTTTAGCAACCCCAATGCCCAGCGCATGTGGATTGTGCTCGGCATTATCGTCCTGGCCATGTCCCTGCTCATTTTCAATGGTCGCGCCGCCTTTCAAGCGGGCAGCGGTCTGCCGATCAATGAGTTGGCGGCTGATATCAGTCGCGGTCGGGTGGACCGGGTCGAAGAGCGCGGCGGCACCGAGCTCAAGGTCACTTACACCGATCAAACCACGAAGACCGCCTACAAAAGCCAATTCTCGGACTTTTACCAGTTGATGGGCGCGCTGGACGTCTCGCATGCGGCGCTGGCGAATGTCAACTTCGTGCCGCATCCCACCGATGATACGCCCGGCATCATCTTCCAAATTGTGCTCGGCGTCGTGCCGATTCTGATTATCGTCTGGTTCTTGTGGCGGATGATGCGCTCGATGCGCGCCGGGCAGGATCAAGCGATGAGCTTCGGGCGCAGCAAGCCGCGCGTCTCCCGCGATATGGAACGTCCGCAAGTGACCTTCAAAGACGTCGCCGGCGCCGAAGAGGCGAAGGAAGACCTCAAAGAGATCGTCGAATTCCTCAAGGAGCCGGAGAAATTCATCCGCTTGGGCGCGCGTGTGCCCAAGGGCGTGCTGATGGTGGGACCGCCCGGCACCGGCAAGACCTTGATGGCGCGCGCCGTCGCCGGGGAAGCGGGCGTGCCCTTCTTCAGCATCTCCGGCTCGGAATTTGTCGAGATGTTCGTTGGAGTCGGCGCCAGCCGCGTCCGTGATTTGTTCGAGCGCGCCAAGGCGGAAGCGCCCGCCATCGTCTTCGTCGACGAGATTGACGCGGTCGGGCGGCATCGTGGCGCTGGCTTGGGCGGCGGGCATGACGAGCGCGAGCAGACGCTGAATCAGATCCTGGTGGAGATGGACGGCTTCGACAACGACACCAATATCATCATCGTCGCCGCCACTAACCGCCCCGACATCCTTGATCCGGCGCTGCTGCGCCCGGGCCGCTTCGATCGCAAAGTGGTGATGGACAACCCCGATGTCCGCGGACGGCAAGAAATCCTCAAGGTGCATTCGCGCGGCAAACCGTTGGCGGGTGATGTCGATGTGGAAGCGCTGGCGAAGATCACAGCCGGCTTCAGTGGCGCTGATCTGGAGAACCTGGTGAACGAAGCGGCGATCCTGGCGGCGCGCCGCAACAAGAAATCCATCGGCATGACCGAGATGCAAGAAGCGATGGAGCGCGTGGTGATGGGACCGGAACGCCGCAGCCGCGTTATCACGCCGGAGGAGAAAGAAAAGGTCGCCTATCATGAAGCGGGACATGCCCTGCTCTTCCACCTGCTGGACAACACCAGCCCGGTGCACAAGATCACGATCGTCTCGCGTGGGCGCGCCGGCGGTTATGTCATGCCGCTGCCCGATGGCGACGACATGCTGATCACGCGCGAGAAATTCGAAGACGATATCGTGGCGGCGATGGGCGGCCGGGCGGCTGAGGAGATCATCTACAATCAGTTCACCACCGGCGCCAGCAATGACTTGCAGCAAGCGACGCGGATGGCGCGGGCGATGGTGACGCAATTCGGCATGAGCGACCTGCTGGGTCCGCGGTCTTATGGGAATGGCGGCGGCGCCGTCTTTCTCGGGCGGGAGATCGCCGAGCAGCGCGATTACAGCGAGCATTACGCCCAGCAGATCGACGATGAGGTGAAGCGGATTCTGCAAGCGGCTTACGAGCGCGCCAAAGGCTTGCTGCTCGAGCAGAAAGACACGATGGAAGAGCTGGTACAGATTCTGATCGAGCGCGAGACACTCAACGCGGAGGAGTTCGTCGAGATCGTCGATGGTCCGGCGCCGGCGTAAATCACGCTCAACAGGACGTTAGTTGGGGGCGGGCCGGTGGCTCGCCCTTTTTTGTTCAACAGGGACTGTTAGAAGAGTCTGCAAGACTGTAATATGTCTTCACGATAGCGAATTATCATGTACTTGGTATTTTGAGAGATGCGGCTGACAGGAGAAGACATTTGCCTCAGAAAACGTTGCACGTTGGTAACTACACGCACGATGTCTTTCTGTCTCATGCGTCTGAGGATAAAGTTCAAGTGGCGCGACCGCTAGCACTAATGCTTCAGGAGCGCGGACTGCGTGTTTGGTATGACGAGTTTGAATTGCGCATTGGCGACAATTTGATTGCAAAGCTGAACGCGGGCATGAACTCAAGTCGCTTTGGCATTCTCGTATTGTCAAATGACTTTTTTGGAAAGAACTGGACCGAATACGAATTGAACACTCTAGAGTACATGGCAGTTACGCAAGAATTCATTCTTTTCCCAGTTTTACACAACATCTCGGTGGAGGAGCTTAGAGCTTACCGTGCATCTCTAGCCAACATAGTTGCTCGAAGCACAGCAACCCATACGATTGAAGAGATCGCCATCGAGATTCATGAAATCATTTTGCAGAGAACCTTGCTATACTAGATGCACAGGCAGTTGGGAAAGAAGGCGCCTAAGATGAAGTTCGTTAAACATGATTTAGGGCAGCGTGCTGGCGGAGAGACAGTTGAAGTTGTTCTGCAAGGCAACGCCGCCAACGTGCGCCTTGTAGATAATGCCAACCTGCAACTGTATCGATATGGCCAGAAGTTCAATTGCATTAGCGGGAATAGCAAGGACTCTCCTGTTCTGTTAGAGATTCCACGCGCCGGGCATTGGTACGTTGTCGTGGATTTGGCTGGCCGGTCAGGTACGGTATCTTCATCAGTCCGAATCCTTGAGGGCGAAGCCGTCAACTCCTAACGTTCGCGATTGTGGTTGTCAAGCAGACTGTCGTCTCATGCAATTCATCAAACATGACTTGGGTCAACTGTCAGGTGACGAGATAGCTGAAGTTACCATCACGAACGCTGCAAATGTACGCTTGTTGGACAGTGACAACTTTCGCAGGTATCGTAGCGGACGACCTCACCGTTATACTGGCGGACACTACACACAGTCCCCCATTCGCTTCGAGATCCCCCGCGTCGGGCACTGGTACGTTGTTGTAGACTTGGGCGGCTACCCTGGCGAAGTCGGATCGTCAGCGCGTGTTCTTTCCGGGGAAACTGTTTCAGGCTGACGAGGCGCTCCGGCGGCGAAGCAGACTTGCTAACGAGCGCCCGCGCTCTCTCGCGTGGAGCATCTCACCGGTAAAAGCGATCAATCCCGAGGTGCTGTCGTGTGACAGGACCGTACTCAGAACCTTATCCCATTCCCTGGCCGAGAACGCTTCGCCATTCTCGGAAAACGCGTCAACTTGCACAAATGGTATGAGCGGTTTATCCGTCTCCGCCGCCACGTCATCCAATGTTTCGGAAATCCAGTCCGATGAAAAGCCCAAGGCATGATGGTATAGCATCGGCGAGAAGCAGTCAGCGTGCACGGACAATTCACGCAGCCGTTGACCGAGAAGATGTTCCCGCTGTGGAGATTTTGCCGGCACGATATCCAGCCCTAAGGGTTTCCCGTCCAAATGCTCATCGACGATTCGTTTCGCCTGAGCGACAAAGTCACTGATGATCTTGCACTTAAAATCGATCCACTCGTCCCTATGCGCCCGCAAAATCCAATCGGCTTGCTGCTTCGTCGCGCCGGCGGGGATATCCACATCCGCGAAATCAGCAAAGCGCCGGAGCGAATGTTCGTCGAAACTCGATTCGAGCGGATCGGGCGTATCTTCGCGCAATTCCTTTTCCCAATGCAGGGGCCAGCGAATGAAGTCCAGCCAGATCCCATCCAGTGGGTACGTTTCCGCCATGCGCTCGAGAACATCAAGACGCGATTGGGCATAAGTCTGATAAGTTGGAGTAATGCCAATATACCAGTTCATTTGCGGACGCCGCCGCCCGTCGCGGCAGACGGGATGAAGCGCGGGATTATCCGCCAACGCATCATTGTTGCTAAAACAGGTCAGGCCGCCCATAAAGCGCAAGCCATTATCATGCGCGATGTGAATGATATCGCGGCGATAATGATCGGCTTCCGCAAAAATCGCGTTGACGCCATAACGCTGGTAACGCTTTAGTTCAGCATTCGCGTAGTCCGGACTCCATTTCTGCCAGACATGCGATGCCAGATAGGCGCCGATGAGGGTCATCGCGCAAGCAGCCTGATCATCGTTTTGAGCAAGCGCGCCTGAGTTAGGTCACCCGGTGGCAACTCACAAAGTGATCCGGGCGGACCTCAATCAGCGGCGGATCCGGCTCCTCGAAACAGAGATCGAAGCGCACCGGGCAGCGCGTGTTGAAATTGCAGCCGGTCGGTGGATTGGCTGGGCTGGGGAGATCGCCAGAGATGATGATGCGCTGGCGGTTCTCTTCCACCTGCGGGTCGGGCACGGGCACCGCGGAGAGCAGCGCCTGCGTATAAGGATGCTGCGGATTGTCGTAGACCTCGTCGACCGGTCCCAACTCGACGATCTTGCCGAGGTACATGACCGCCACCCGATCGCAAATGTGGCGCACCATGCTGAGATCGTGGGCGATGAATAGATAGGTCAAGTTGAGTTCTTCTTGCAGCTCTTCCATCAAGTTGACCACTTGTGCCTGAATCGATACATCCAGCGCCGAGATCGGCTCGTCGGCGACGATAAAACTCGGCTCGAGCGCCAGCGCCCGCGCGATGCCGATGCGCTGCCGTTGCCCGCCGGAGAATTCATGCGGGTAGCGATTGATGAAGTAGGGATTTAATCCTACCTTTTCCATCAACTGTTCCACATATTGCTGGCGTTCTTTTTTGTTGGAATAGATTCTGTGGATTTGCAACGGTTCGCTGACGATGCTGCCGACGGTCATGCGCGGGTTCAAGGAGGCAAAGGGATCCTGAAAGATGATCTGCATCCGGCGCCGCATTTGCCGCAGCTCGTTGCCAGCCATCGTGGACAGTTCTTGCCCTTCAAATCGGACGCTGCCTTCGGTCGGCCGATAGAGCTGCAAAATGGTGCGGCCCGTCGTGCTCTTGCCACAACCGGATTCGCCGACCAAGCCCAGCGTCTCGCCGCGGACCACATGAAAACTGATGCCATCGACCGCGCGCACCGCCCCGACCTGCCGCTGAAAGACGATGCCAGCCGAGATGGGGAAGTATTTCTTCAAATCCGTTACTTCAAGGATGACATCATTCTCGTCCAGGCTTTTGCGTTTTTCAGCCGTCATGACTTGACTAGACATTTTATGCTACCCCCTCGCGGATATCGGCCCAACAAGACATGACATGCTCCCCATCGCCACCGGCGGCGGGGACGGTCTCCAGCGGCGGACGCTCGTCCCAGCATTTTTCCAGCCCCAATTCCTCGCGCACATCGCAGCGCGGCGCAAAGGGACAGCCGACCGGCTCATTGCGCATATCCGGCGGCGAGCCTTCAATCTGCGTCAGTTTCTCCTCGCCGCTCGAGTCCAGCCGCGGCAATGACCCAAGCAGACCCTCGGTGTAGGGATGGCGGCTATCGCCGAACACCTCATGCGAAGAGCCGGATTCCATGATCCGCCCGCCATACATCACCTGAATGCGGTCGGCGATGCCGGCGACCACGCCCAAATCGTGCGTGATCCAAATCATCGCCATATTGAATTCGTCTTTTAGCTGTTTGACCAGCTCGATAATCTGCGCCTGAATGGTGACGTCCAGCGCGGTGGTCGGCTCATCGGCGATCAGCAATTTGGGATTGCAGGACAAGCCCATGGCAATCATCACGCGCTGGCGCATCCCGCCCGAGAATTGATGCGGGTAATCGTCCAGCCGGCGATAGGCATCAGGAATGCCGACCATATCCAGCAGGTCAGCCGCCCGCTTGCGCGATTGCGATGTATTCATGCCCTCGTGCAGCTTCAGCGATTCGGTGATCTGCGTGCCGATGGTCAGCACCGGATTGAGCGAGGTCATCGGATCCTGAAAGATCATCGCGATTTCTTTGCCGCGGATCAGCCGCATCTGGTCCGGCTTGAGCGTCAGAAGATCGCGCCCTTCAAACATGACCGTGCCTGATTCGACCTTGCCGGGCGGGCTCGGTATCAAGCCCATCAGCGCGAGCGAGCTTACGCTCTTGCCGCTGCCGCTCTCGCCGACGATGCCGAGGGTTTCGCCCTCTTCCAATTCGAAGGATACGCCGTTGACCGCGTAGACGGTACCTTCCTGCGTGTAAAACCTGACCACTAGGTCTTTGACATCCAGTAATACGCTCAAAGCGCTACCCTCCTCATGCAACAACGACTTTATTTGAAATGCTGGTTCACAAGAGAGTCATTCAAACGATTGCAATCATGACGCACACTCGCCGGGCGGAACAGTCGCTGCAGGCTGCTTCTACTGCAAAGCGCGCCTGTCTCTCAGTGACTGCATTGATCCGAGACGACGCCGGCGCCAAATCCGGACTGGCACAATGTTAACAGACATAGAGCAAGTTTACCAACAATTCAAGAAATAGACCGCAGGGTCAATTCCGCGCGCTCTTGGCGATACCACTGTATCGTCTCGCGCAGGCCTGCCCTGAAGTCGGTCTGCGATACGAAACCGAATTCACGCTCTGCGCGCGAGACATCCAGTTTTCGCCGCGGCTGACCATTTGGCTTGCTCGTATCCCAGCGCAATTCCCCCCTGAAGCCGACCTCATCGGCGATGATTTCCACCAAATCGCGAATGCTGATTTCGAAAGCGCTGCCCAGGTTGACCGGCTCGGCGCCATTGTAGCGCTCCGCCGCCAGCACAATGCCTTCAGCCGCATCGCGCACAAATAGAAACTCGCGCGTGGGCGAGCCGTCGCCGAAGAGCGTGACGTACGCGGCGCCGCTCTCCTGCGCATCCACCATCTTGCGTATCACCGCCGGGATCACATGTGACGACTTCAGATCAAACTTGTCGTGAGGACCATACAGATTCACCGGCAGCAGGTGAATGGCGTTGAAACCGTATTCCTGGCGGTAGGCTTGGCTCTGCACCAACAGCATCTTTTTTGCCAAGCCATAGGGCGCGTTGGTCTCTTCCGGATAACCGATCCACAGATCCTCTTCCTTAAAGGGCACGGGCGCGAATTTGGGATAGCTGCAGACGGTGCCGATGCCGACGAATTTGGCGACGCCGGCGCGCCGCGCATACTCCAGCATCAGCGTGCCCATCATCAGATTCTCGTAGCAGAACAAGCCGGGATGCTCGCGGTTGATGCCGATGCCGCCGACGTTGGCCGCCAGGTGAATGACCATGGTCGTATCGGGATGCTCGGCGTACAGGCGGGCAACGGCGCCCTGCTCGCGCAAGTCGCAGTTCGCGCTTCGAGGGACGATAATGCGCCGAGCCGATCGCCCCTGCAGCAATTCGACGACGTGGCGCCCGAGGAAGCCGGCGCCCCCGGTCACGATGACCACCTGATCCTTCCAGAAAGAATCGCTCATTCGCATCTCGCTCCCTAAACTGCCCGTATCATAGCAGAATTTCCGCCCATCCATGTTGGCAATACACGGCGGTCGTCCCGGCGTCTTACGAGACGCTGCCGGCTTGGCGCGGCAGCCAGAGGCTAGTCATACACATTTCTGTAGCGCGCCTGTATCATACGGCGCGAAAGCCTGTATTGAGAGCGGCAGAAAGGCAATCTCTTGGAACGAACACTGATCATCGTGAAACCGGATGCGGTTCAGCGCGGCTTGACCGGCGCCATCATCGCGCGATTTGAAGCGCGCGGCTTGAAAATCATCGGCATGAAGCTGATGCAAGTCGATCGCGCATTGGCGGAGAAGCATTACGATGTGCATCGCGAGCGGCCCTTCTTTGCCGGTCTGGTCGAGTACATCATCTCGGCGCCGGTGATGGTGATAGCGCTGGAAGGCACGGATGCCATTGCGGCTGCGCGGTCGACGATCGGCGCGACGACTCCGGCCGAAGCGGCGCCCGGCAGCATCCGCGGCGATTACGGCCTTGAGATCGGGCGGAATCTCGTGCACGGCTCGGACAGCGTCGAGAATGGTGAGATCGAAGTGGCGAACTTTTTCAGCGAAGCGGAGCTCTGCGGCGGCTGGTCGCGCGATGTGGATCGCTGGGTGTTTGAGTAGGGTGCGTTTGACAGGCGCGCCTAATCGCAATACAGTCGAGACTGAAGCAGAGCACGGACTACAGCTATGGCAGTAGAACGAATGCCGATTACCCCTGAAGTCGTCACCTGGGCGCGGGAACGTTTAGGATACACACTTGACGCGCTGGCTGTGAAGCGTAAGGACTTCAAGAAAATCGCCGAGTGGGAATCTGGTGAGTCGCGACCGACCTATCGGCAATTGGAAAAGCTAGCAAAAGATCTGTGGCTGCCCGTCGCAGTATTCTTTTTCCCTGAGCCGCCTGATACGCCTAAGATTGAAGAGACTTTCCGTACCTTGGGCTCTGAGCAATTCGACGAGATTCCACCGTCAATCCGAAAGCTCTTGTATAAGGCACGTGCGTTTCAAGTGGGCTTGTCGGAACTTAACGACGGGCGTAACTCGGCGCACAATCACATCATCAGCGACCTAAAACTAGATGTCGCTGAAGAGTTGAGCATCGCAACAAGAAGAGTGCGCGACTACATCGGTATCGCGCTGGAAGAACAGTTCAAGTGGAATGACGATGACGAGGCGTTGAAGACGTGGCGGTCAGCGCTCTTCAATGTCGGTGTAACAGTATTTAAGGACGCCTTCAAGACCGATGATTACTCCGGCTTCAGTCTCTACGATTACGAGTTTCCAATAATTTATGTTAACAATTCGAATGCAAAGGCACGGCAGATCTTTACGCTGTTCCATGAACTTGCGCATCTGCTCTTTCATACTAGCGGTGTCGATAATGATTCCGCGTTTCGATACGCGCTGCCGAAAGAATACTCAAGAATTGAAATGCGTTGCAATGCGTTTGCTGGCGCTTTTCTCGTACCAGACGACGCATTTGATCGACTTTTACGCCCGGAAGCGGATCCTGAATCGGAGGCGCGACGACTGTCGCGGATGTTCAGCGTAAGCCGCGAAGTCATATTGCGGAAGATTCGTGATCGTCAGATTATCTCACCGCAAGAGTACAGTGAAACTATTGCTGCATGGAGACGCGAGGCAAGACCTTCGGCGACAGGTGGGGGCAACTATTATCGAACCAAGATCGCTTATCTTGGAGAGGAGTATATAGAACTCGCTTTCAGACGATTGGAAGAGAATATGATTGATGAGGAAGAACTCGCGGATTATCTCGCGGTCGCACCGAAGAATCTGGACAAGTTGGAAGACCTAGTTATTGGTGCCAGATCGTGACATATGTCGTAGACACATCAAGCTTAATTGAGCTCTTTCAAAAATATCCTCGTGGTGTATTTCCAAATCTGTGGCAGGCATTTGAGAATCTGGTCGACAGCCGTATGTTAGTCTCCGTAATCCATATGAAGGAAGAGTTGCGACTCGAGAGAGAAGGAGATCAGGCCTCTAAATGGGCGTTGCATCCTCGTGTTCAGGACCTGTTTGCAGGTCCAACCGCAGAAGAGATGGAATTCCTCAGTTCTGAATTAGCCTCTTCCAAATTCCGAGACGCGGTTCCAGATCACCTCAGGAGCGCAAACGAGAAGGCAGATACGTACTTGATTGCACGTGCGAGAGTTTCCTGCGGAACTGTCGTAACCGAAGAAAGGTACAAGCCGCATGGAACGAAGATTCCGACCATTTGTAAGGACTACGACATAGACTGCGTGAATTTGATTGGCATGATGCAGCGTGAGAACTGGCAGTTCTAAACACCGCAAAGTGTCTTCAATGGCGAAGCAAAGCCTATCCCCCACCCTCCTCATCCTCCTCATCCTGCCGCTTTTCGGCATCTTCGTCGCCCTGCTGACCCTCGCCCTGGAAACGCGCCAGCGACCCGCACCCGCCCCGACTTTCGCGCCGGCGCCCCCACGCACCGTCGTCAACTTTACCGCGCCCGACTTCGAGCTGCCGCTGCTGGATGGCGTCACGTTGGTCTCGCCGTCCGATTACGCCGGGCGTCCGCTCTTCCTCAACTTCTGGGCGACCTGGTGTCAGCCTTGCGTGCGCGAGCTGCCGGCTTTCGAAGAATTCATCGCCGAACACAGCGGCGACGAGAAGGGACCGGCGCTGCTGACGATCAACCTGGGCGAGACCGCCGCCGAGATCAGCGGCTTTCTGGCCGAGCTCGGCTTGCGGAACCTGCCAGTGGCGCTGGATATCAACCAGGTCGTCAAGCTGGACTACGGCGTGCAGAATCTGCCGACGACTTTCGTCATCGACGGCGAAGGGCGGGTGCGCCATCTCAAGCTGGGAGAGATGAAACTCGAAGAGATGAAGGTGTATCTCAATACGCTGGATGAGCCGGCCTAGGCGGATGGAGACCAAATGGCGCGCATTGAACTGATAGACCAGGTCGCGCTGATCACCGGCGCGGCGCATCGCGTCGGGCGTATTATCGCGCTGGAACTGGCGCAGCAAGGCGTCAATATTTTGATGCATTTCAACAGCGCGGATTTGTCCCAGGCGCGCGAAACCATTCAGGAAATCAAATCTTTCGGCGTCGACGCCCACGCCGTTCAAGCCGATCTCAGCGCCGCGGAGGGCGCGGACTTCGTGATAGCGGCGGCTGAGGAATTGTTCGACCAGATCGATATCGTCGTCAACAGCGCCTCCGTCTTTCAGGCACGCGAATTCCTGGATGTCTCACTGACGGACTGGGACCTGACCATGGCGGTCAACCTGCGCGCGCCCTTTCTCATCACACAGCAAGCGGCGCGGTTGATGGCGGCGAATCCAATCCCCGGCGGCGTCATCGTCAATATCTGCGATGCCGGCGTCGACGGTCCTTGGCAAAAGTATCCCCATCACGGCATCAGCAAGTCCGCACTTTGGATGCTGACGCAGGTGAGCGCGCTGTCCTTGGGACCGGCGATAAGGGTGAACGCCATCGCGCCGGGGCCGGTCATGAAGTCAGCGGGACGGGACATTACCGATGAAGAGTGGGCGCAGGTTGGCGAGCGCAGCGTCCTCCGGAAGACCGGCGAGCCGGAAGATGTGGCGCGGGCGGTCGTCTACCTCTGTCAAGAGGATCACATCACCGGCGCGCTGCTGCATGTCAACGCCGGCGAGCATCTGCGCTAGCTCAGCCGCGCAATCGCTGCATGCGGCGGAAGCCGGCGCCATAAGCGGCGTGCCCCATGCCGATCACAATGAAGGCGTTGGGGTCCACCTGCGAGACTTCATCTTTCAGATCGCGCACTTGCGAGCGCGCGATGGTGACGTAAAGCATAGTGCGATCCGAGCCGGTGTACTCGCCCTTAATCGTCCAACTGGTGACGCCGCGCTGCAGGTTGGCGAAGACGCGCTGCGCGATTGCGTCCGGCTTGTCAGTGATGATCATGGCGGTGCGGATCACGCTCGGTCCCTCCAACACGTAGTCGCTGGCTAATCCAGCGGTGAACAGCGCGATGGCGGCGTAAAGAGCGCCCTCCCAGCCGTAAACCAATCCGGCGGCAACGATGATCAAGGTATCGGTGCAGAGAAATGTCGTGCTCATCGGGAATCCGTAGCGCCGCTGCAGGATCAGCGCCAGGGTTGATGTGCCGCCCATGGTGGCGCCGGCGCGATAAACCAAGCCCACGCCAATACCACCGGTTATGCCGCCAAAGAGCGCGTTGAGCATTCTGTCGTCGCTTATCCCGGTTGGCGGTAGCACGGGTCTGATATTGTCGACCACCACCGAAAATATCAGGATGATGACGACGCTGCGCAAGATGACGCGGGCGCCGTTGGGCAACAGCAGATAACCCAGAAGCTGAATCGGGATATTCAACACGAAAATCACCAAGCCGATTGGCGTATCAAACAGCTCATTGAGCAAGGTGGAGGCGCCGGCGACTCCAGCCGGGGCGATATCCAGCGGCTGCAGAAAAACCGTCAAGGAAAGAGCGCCAATGACGATGCCAAGGGCGATGAGCGCATAGCGAAATACGACAGTGTGTAGCAAAGCCAGCATCTTGAAATCTCCCTCATCCAGAAAGCAGCGCCCAGCCGCGCCCGATTCATGTCGATAGCTCCATTATAATGCTTGCGCGAGGCGGGAAGGCAGGCTGAGGCATTGCCCGCTTGTACAGGAGTGCTATACTGATGCGCCAGATTCGCGGCTGATTATTCGCCAGGCACGGAGTTGATCAAAATGCCATTAGTCGCCCATACGGACCTGCCTAGTTTCGAGCGCTTGCGACAGCGCGGCCAAGAGGTGCTGACGCTCACGCGCGCCACGACCCAAGACATACGCGAGTTGCACATTGGCTTGCTGAACATGATGCCCGATGCCGCGCTGGAGATCACGGAACGCCAGTTCATGCGCTTGGTCGGCAACAGCAACCAAATCGCGCAGTTTTACGTGCACGTCTTCTCCCTGCCGGGCTTGGAGCGCAGCGCCGACACCCAGGCATATATCGACCAGTTCTACACCAACTTCGAGCGCGTCAAGGCAGACGGGCTCGACGCCTTGATCATCACCGGCGCCAACGTCGCCAACCCCAGCCTGGACCAGGAAGACTTCTGGCACCCCTTGACCGAGGTCATTGAATGGGCGCGCCTGAATGTGACGTCGACGCTCTGCTCCTGCCTGTCGACTCACGCGCTGATGAAGTACTTTCATGGGATAGAGCGCGTCAGGCGCGGCAGAAAGAAATGGGGCGTCTTTGAGCACCGCGTCACCCAACCGCAGCACCCGCTGTTGCGCGAGATCAACACGCGATTCGACGTGCCGCATTCGCGCTGGAATTCGATCACTCGCGATCATTTCGAGAACGCCGGCTTAACCGTGCTCATCCAGAGCTTCGACGGCGAAGTCCACATGGCGGTCAGCCCGGATCAACTGCGGCTGGTCTATTTTCAGGGCCATCCCGAATACGACATCAACAGCCTGCTCAAGGAATACAAGCGCGACCTGCTTGGTTATTTCAACGGGAAGAACGCGCAACCGCCCTATCCCGAGAATTATTTCCCGATTGAAGCGCGTGAACTGGCCGATCGCTACGCGCGCGACGCGCAGCTGGCGCTGGAGGAGGGCGCCGACTTGCCCGCGTTTCCCGAAGATCAATTCTTGCCCTACCTGGATAACACCTGGGGCGATACCGCAAGGGCGATCTTCAACAATTGGCTCGGTTCCGTCTACCAGGTGACCAGCGTCGAACGTCATATTCCCTTTGATGAGGGCGTTGATCCGGCTAATCCGTTGGGGATCCTTTAGCGCGGAATGAGAGACGGATCAGGCAAAGGGCGTGCGCCCTACCCATCCGACGAACACAGCGCCTCGCTGAGTGCGTACTTGTCGACGCGCGCCTGATCTGTATCCCAGAGCCGCTCGCAATGGGCGAAGCGCGCCCCCAGGATGCGCTCATATTCCGGGACGAAATCGGTCGCTTCTATCGTCCGATCGAGCGCAAAATACACGCGGTCCGCATCGCCGATGAAATGCTCAAATCGCGCGATGGTCGCCTTCCACGTGCCAGCGGCGCGCAGCGTATCGGACAAGACGTAGCGGAGATTTGAGCCATCCATGTAGTAGTCAAAGACGCCTTGCAGCGCCCAGCTGTGATAGGGAAATTCATACACGACCGCATCGCCTTCGTTAGCGTCGCGCCGGATGGTCGAAACCAGTTGCTCAAAGGGAAAGGAAAGATGAAAGACGTCTTGGTGCTGGACATGATAGAACGCGCTCTTGAAGGAAGGCGCTGCCTGCAATCCGAAGACGCACCAGGCGCCGAGAACGACTGCCGCTGCCCCGCGATTTATCGGCGCGCAGGTCAGGGCGATGCCGCCAATCAATGCGAATATCGGCAAGATCGGCAGGGAATAGCGCGCGTGGCTGACGAAGCCGGTGGCGAGATAAGCGATGACGATGAGGGAAAGGAAGACCGCCCCTACGAAAGAGAGCATCCGCAAGCCCTGATCGCGCCGCAGATGCCGCAAGCTAAGCAAAGGCAGCAGCAAAAATAATCCAAAGCCATTGCTTAAGCCCCGTCCCAAGTCCAGCATAAATTCTACTGTATCACGCGCCGCCAAAGTCCGGGCGCCGCTGGCGATGTCTTCGTTTGCCATCGCCAAAGCACCGAGTCCGGCCGGCGCGTACAGCACGAGGCTGGCGATGAACATGGCGAGCAGCCATTTCCAGTTATTGCCGCGGCGCGCCAGCAGCAGGTGATAGAGCCCAAGCGCGCCAATCAGCGCAATCGCCAGCGGATGCGTGAACAGCGTCGCGATGAGTGCCAGCGGAAACGCGACCGCATGTACTCGACTCCAGTTGCCGTGCGAGACCCGCCAATAGAGCCAAATTAGCACGACCGTCTCGAGCACCCACAGGGAATACATGCGCGTCTCGTGCAGATAGACATTCAGCAAGGCGGACGCGCCCAATAGCGCCGCCGCGCCAAATCCTGCGGTCTTAGAGCGAAGATCGCAGCCGATTCGATAGACAAGGACGACTGCCAGCAGACCGAAAA
Source organism: Chloroflexota bacterium (assembly GCA_011523705.1). GTDB lineage: Bacteria > Chloroflexota > Anaerolineae > Aggregatilineales > Phototrophicaceae > UBA6055. The sequence continues at coordinate 35,908 of WTGC01000105.1, forward strand.
ACAGCGACAAAAGGCGCGCCGAAAATACCGACCAGCCAGCAATCCGAGTCCAAAGCGCTAGAATCAGGTAATAGGTAACGGCTTCATGGTCCGGCGAAGCGTGGATGCGCTCGAAGATCAGCGCGAAATCCAGCCCTTGGCTGGGCCAGCCGGCAAAATGCATAGACATGTATTCGTCGTTCCAGATTGAATCGGCGCCGATCCCCGCCAGCGTGACGAAGAACATTCCCAGCAAGAGGACGACGAGCGCATATACGAATGCGGACTTACCGGTTATCATCCGCGATGTCTCCCGGCGGCGGCTTCAACCCCCTTGATTGTAATCAGAATTGCGAGCACGGGATAAGATTATGCCGCCTCCTCGGAACCGAGTGTCTAGCGCAGCCATCTGCGGATTGGAAAATACATGAGCTTGCTCACAGCTGACGACTATCAGCAATTCGCGACCGCCGAGCCCGATTACCGCTATGCTTACGGAGCCGGCTCTCAGCAATTTGGCGAGTTGACGCTGCCGAGCGTGCCGCCGCCCTATCCGGTCGTCATTTTGATTCATGGCGGCGGTTACCGTGAGATCTACAACCTGCGCCCGCTGGGGACAGTGGTGACCGCTTTGGCGGCGGCCGGCTTCGCGGTCTGGAATATCGAGTATCGCCGATATGGCAACGGCGGCGAATATCCGCAAATGTTTTTGGATGTCGCCGCGGCGGCTGACCATCTGCCCTCAATTGCCGAAGCGAGCCAGCTTGATCTCAGTCGCGTGATTGCGATGGGGCATTCAGCCGGCGGACACCTGGCGCTCTGGCTGGCGGGACGGCCCAATATCGAGTCTACAAGTCCCATCTATGTCAGCGAGCCGATTGCGGTTCATGGCGTGGTGGCGCTCGCCCCGCTCGCCGATGTGACCCATGGCAGCGTTAGCGAACTGAGCAGCGACGCGCTGCTCGCCGTTATGGGCGGGGATGCGACCCAAGAGCCGAGCGCCTATCGCAATGGCTGCCCGGTCAAGCTGCTCCCACTGGGAATTCCACATGTGATCATCGTCGGCTCGGAAGACGGGTCCATGCTCGCCAATGCCGAGCGCTACATCGCGGCGGCTCGCGCGGCGGGGGATGAGGCCGAACTCATCGTACTGCCCGGCGCCGGGCACTTCGAAATTGTCGCTGTGGAGACCGAAGAATGGGCGGCGGTTCAGCGCGCGACTGCGCAACTGCGCGACAAACTCCACCCGAGTTGCGGTAAGGTTTAGGCTGGGTTAGGATTCAAACCAAGTTTGGCGGCGGAGGGTAGAAAGGCGGCTTCGGGCGATGATCAGGCGATTGGCGCATGTCTGCATCGGCGCGACTGATCTGGCGGAAACGGAAGGCTTCTACCGGGACGCGCTTGGCATGGAAAAGGCTTTCGACTTCTTCCGAGCGGGTCATCGCATCGGCTTTTACCTCAAGGCGGGTGAATCCACCTTCATCGAGGTCTTCGTCGAGAACGGCGAAACACAGATCGAGCGGCCGCTCATCAGGCACTTTTGTCTCGAAGTCGAGAATCTTGACGCCGTCTGTGAAACGCTGCGTAGCAAAGGCGTCGAAGTCAGCGCCAAGAAGCTGGGTGGCGATGGCGCCTGGCAAGCCTGGATCACCGACCCCAGCGGCGTCCGCATCGAGCTGATGCAATACAGCGAGGACAGCAGCCAATTCAGCGGCAGACCGGTCAATCTGGACTAGTTCTTCCGCTGAAGCTGCGGCATTGTCCGCCGGAGACGCGCGAATCTTTCAAAACAATTGCAGTTGAAATATAGATTGAAATCCTTATTGTGAAATTCCATATTTCTCAGACCTTAGGCGAAGACAGCCCGGCGTCGGAAGAAGACTATTACGCTACCACTGTAGTTGTGCCGATGAGCCGGCCCGATACCGCCGCCGAAATGCTGCGCATTGCTGGCGAGATGGTGCATCCAAGCGAAGGATTGGTGATCGCCCTGGTCATCTCTCTGGGCGATGCCGAGCGGACAAATCGCTTCAGCGAACAAATCCAGGATGTAATCGAAGCCTTCCGCAACACCGATGCGGGGCACAAAGTCGAGGTCGTGACCGAAATCGCCATCAGCGTATCGCGCGGTATTCTCGATGTGGCGCGCGAACGCGGCGCCGATGTGATTCTGCTCGGCGTAAGGCGCTCCACACAAGGCAGCGTCAAACTGGGCACGGTGGTGGAAAACGTCATCTCTACCGCGCCTTGTGGCGTGCTGATCTACCGCAGCGCAATCTCACATGAGTTCGATCGCGTTGTCGTACCGATTGACGGCGCCTTGCCGTCGGTGATCGCGATGAAACTTGGCGTCAGCCTCGCCCGGCAGCACAACATCCCGCTGCGGCAGATGAGCGTTCAGTTTGATTATCATTATGACCCCGAGCATGAGGAGGCGATTAAGCGCTATGAAGATCGCCTGCCGCCGAAGCAGGACTTGACCAAGACGATCGTCGTCAGCGGCCAGCCGGCGCGCGAAATCGTACGTGACCTGAATGCCGATGATCTGCTGGTGATGGGTTTCGCGCAGAAGACCGATTTCGAGCGGCACATCATCAATGACCTGAGCAATCAATTGCTAAACCTGGCGCCGGGACCGGTGATCCTGATTTCCCAGCACGAATGGCACCGCGGCATTCGCGGCACGATTGAACACGGCATCGCGCGGCTGAACCCGCAACTGACGCAGGTGGAGCAGAACGAACTGATTTGGAGCGCCGAGAAAAGCGCGGGCGCCAACCTCGATTACATCGTGATGATCGTGCTGTCTGCGGCGCTGGCCACGCTAGGATTGCTGACGAATAGCGTGGCGGTGATCATCGGCGCTATGCTGGTCGCGCCATTGATGTCGCCGATATCCAGCTTCTCCATCGGCATGGCTACGGGTATTTTGCATCTGACCAGGCGCGCCAGCGTGACTCTCTTCACCGGCGTGACCCTTGCCCTGCTAATTTCAATCGTGATGGGCGTCTTGCTGCCAATCGACACGCCAACGGAAGAGATGCTGGCGCGCGGCAGTCCCAATCTGCTGGACGCCGCTATCGCCTTGGTTTCGGGCTGGGTCGCCGCCTATGCCACCGCCCGCAGAGGCATTCCAGCCGCCTTGGCCGGGGTGGCGATCGCCGCCGCGCTGATGCCGCCAATCAGCACGATCGGCTTGGGCATCGCCTTGCGAGACATTGATCTCGCCTTTGGCGCCAATCTATTGTTCCTGGCGAATATCGCTTTTATTATCGCGGCGCAGTACATCACATTCTTGTGGATGGGCATGCACCCGACCGAAGACCGCGAAGGCGCCACGCTAAATCGCTCGCGCGCCTGGTGGATTGTGCTATTTCTCATTACGCTGATCGTATTGCTAATATTCGCCCGCCTTGGCTCGCAAGCGGTTGATGAAGCGCATATTCGTGAGCGGCTGCAGGCGGAAGCCTTCCACGGCGCACAAGTGGTGGAATATCATGTCATATCGTCGGTCCCGCTCAGCGTGCAGCTGATCGTGCAATCCGATCACCAGATCAGGCCCGAAGAGGTCGAAGCGGCGCAGAAGTTGATCAACGAGCTGTACCAGCAAGAAGTTCAGTTGACGATCGTTGCCCGGCAGGTTGTGCGTCCATTTGACCCGGTTGTGGCATTGATTCGCGAAGCATTGCGCGCTGTGTTTCCCCGCGCCCAATTCACCGATATCTGGCTCGATGAGGCCGATGGGATTACACTGCACGCGATCCTGCAAGATTATGAAGCGCCAACGCGGGATCAGCTTGAGCAAGCGCGGCAGCTTATCAGCCAAGCCTTGAATGAAGAGGCGCGCCTGGAAGTGGCGTATCAGCAGAAGCTCGCGGTCGGCAATAGCGCGGCGAAGGTCGACGACGGCTAACGATCGTCGGCGATTTCGCGTGTCGCCAGCCTGCGTCAGACTCCCGCCGTCGGCGCCAATCCCGCTCGCAGCGCGTCATCAATCGCCGCATCGCCGGTGGGCAGCCACTCGGCTTTCACTTCCGAGCCAGCATCGACCAGCAGACGCAAACTCGCCGGGAAATCGCCATCATCGCGCCAGGTGTGCTGCCGCCCGTAGAGCGCGGTCGTCAGCGGCGTGCCACCGTAACCGTTCACCCAATCCAGCGGCGGCGCATCATCGGCATCCAGCAAGGCGCTTATTACATCGGCGAAGCCGTGGTAAGCGGCCGCGTCCAAGGGCGTCAAAAGGTCATCATCGCGAATATGCAGGTCGAAGCCGAGCGAAGCCATCAAGGCGACCACATCGGATTTGCCGGTCCAGGCGGCGTGAATCAATTGCCGTCGGTCGCCCTCGGCCAACTGCGGCACAATGTCTGGCCGCGCCGCCGCGATTTGCTGAGCCGCCTCGCGATCACCCGCCGCGCAATAAGCCAGCAGCCGCACATCGGTCGGACTCTGCTCGATGAGACGGTCGAATATGTCGGCGCGCTCAAATTCCAGCGCGACCTGATGGGGCGACAAGCCAGCCGCTTCAAAGGTGTAAACATATTGATGCGAGCCGTCTGCTTGCGGACATAACTCGTAGCCGGCTTGGTTTACGCGGGCGCGAATCGCCTGCGGGTGCGCGGCCAATGCCTTGTCGACCAGCTCCACTTCGCCCAGAATAACGGCGGCGAAGATATCGACTTGCGCGCCCCGTTTCACCAACTCGCGCGCGGCATCGTGGTTGCGCGCGCCCAGTTGCCATTGCAGCGGCGTCGAAACATGGTCCAGATCGCGCGCTTCCAAATCGGCGCCGCGCGTCAGCAGCCAATCCATCACCGCCGGATCAGTCGCATAATGCAGCGGTGTCTTGCCATCGCCGCCGCGTCGATTGATGATCGTCTTGTCGCCCTCGTAAGCCGACTCCAGCCAATCCAGCCAGCCTTGCTCTGCGGCCGCGTGAACCGTGATCTCGGCGCCGCGCTCGATGAGCCGTTCGGCCGCCTGCGCCGATGTCACTTCCAGAATATGGAAGTCGCCCGCCCACCACTGCGATTTGGCATTGATATCGGCCCCATGTTTGAGCAAAACATCGACGAGATCTTCATGCTCTTTGGCGATGATGAGCGCGGTGGAGCCAAAAAAGAAATGCGGATCGTCAATCGTCGACTTCAATTTCGGATGCGCCTTCAGTAGTTCGTCGAGCTGCGCCGCGTCTTTGGCGTAGACCAGCTGCTTGAATTGTTCCAGTTCTTCGCCAAAATCGAGTTCTTCCAGCTTGCTTCTAAGACACAGCTCGCCCCAGCTCTGCGCGCCCTTCTCGCGGGCAATGACCGTCTGCGCCTCGTTCAAGGTCAGCGGGAACGCAGCCGCTTCAGCGCGCGCGCCGTATTTGACCTGCGGCAGATGCTGATGGACGCGGTCGATGGCGTCGGCGTCGCCGGCTTGGAAGGCTTGAACAAGGTTTGAAGCGGTGTCAATCATCATAATGCTCATCAACGATAGCTTGCAACTGCTGGATAAGTAAAGGAAACTCGACGGTGACGGTGCGCCACAAAACGTCAAGATTTATGTCGAAGTAGACGTGGGCGAGCCGGATGCGCATTCCCTTTAATTCTGCCCAGGCAATTTGAGGGTTATTCGCCTGAAATTCGTCAGTGACATTGGTAGCCGCTTCGCCAACGACTTCAACCGCCCGCGCCAAGGCGTATTGTCGCAAATGGTCGTTTTCCAGCGCGGAGCGATTCAACCCGGCTGAAAACTCTCTGGCATGTTGAGCGGCCTCAAGCATATGCAGCAATCGCGCGCGATCGTTCTCCCTACTCTTTCTCATAGATCAACATGGCGCTATCGACAACGTCTTGCCGGAAATAACGACTGAGATCCTGAGCCGTTCGCAGATCGACGCGTTTGCCTAGGATTTCGCTTAGCTTGATTTCCTGTCCAGCCATTGTAAGCAAGCCAACAGGCGCGCCCGGCACGTACTCCACCAGCAGGTCGACGTCACTATCCGGGCAGGCATCGCCGCGCAAGAACGAGCCAAATAGAGACAGACGCTTGATTGGCTGTAGCTCGCAGTATTCGCGGATTGCCACCAATGGAAGGTCGATTCCAATTGCGTCGATCATAAGTCATCCTCGCTTGCATTCATTGTAATCGACCGCCAGGCTCAACACAATAGCCGCCGCAGCACCGCGAGATCCACATTCCCGCCGCTGACGACGACCGCCGTCTCCCGGCCATCGCGCGGCGCCACATCATGCATCAGCGCCGCGGCAGCGACCGCCCCGCCGCCTTCGACGACCCAGCCCTGCATCTCCAGCATGAAGCGCATCGCCCGCGCCATCTGCTCCTCCGCGACCAGTATCATATCATCGAGGTATCGTAGGCAAAGCGTCAGTGTGATTGAGCCTTCTTCGATTTCGCCCGAGAGGGCGTCGGCGAGCGTGTCCCACACTTGGGGCAGTTTTCGATCGTGGAAGGCATTGTACATTGCCGGCGCCGATTCCGCATTGACCCCGATGACTTCGATATCGGGATTGAGTTCTTTGACGGCGACCGCCACGCCCGCGATCAAACCGCCGCCGCTGACTGGAACGATGACACGCTCTACAGACGGCAGCTGCTGCAAGATTTCCACGCCGATCGTGCCCGCGCCAGCGATGACCCGCGCGTCATTGTAGGGCGATATCCAGGTCCCGCTTGCGCGAACACGGCGCAGCGCCTCCGCTTCCGCTTCGTCGTAATTGTCGCCGAAGAGTACCGCTTCCGCGCCAAAGCGTTTGACGTTATTCACTTTCTTCTTCGGCGTCGTCTTCGGCATGAGGATTTGCGCTGAAGCGCCAGTCAGATACGCGGCATAGGCGACCGCCCCGGCGTGATTGCCCGACGAAGCGGCGATGATGCCGCGCGAACGCTCTTCCGGGCTGAGCGAAAGGATGGCGTTTAAGGCGCCGCGGATCTTGAACGAATGGGTCTTGTTGGAGTTTTCCAGCTTAAGCCAGATGCGCTCGCCCAATTCCGGCGCGGCTTCCAGCGGGGTCGGCGGTAGATGCGGCGCCAGCAGGTGGCCGGCGCGGATAATGTCGCCCAGCGTCACCACGCCCTAAAGGCCAATGCTGCGCAAGTAGTCTCGATTGCGCGTCGCCGATTCCAGAGGCGCGCCCAGACCGGGCAAGACATCCTGCTCGACCACGATCCAACTGTCGTAGCCGATTTTCTCGAGCTCTTGCAGCACACCGGGAAAATCGACATCGCCCCGCCCCAATTCGGGGAAGATGCCCTGCCCGACCGATTGCGGACCGTCCCATTCATGAAGCCGCGATTGCTCATGCACCGCCGGGTCGTGATCTTTGAAATGCACATACCAGATGCGGTCGGCGAATTGGCGGATGCCGGAGAGTGGGTCGCCACCGCCGAAAGCCCAGTGGCCCGTATCGAAAACGAGTCCGACAATCTCGCCATCGGTCATATCCAGCAGGCGCTCGGTTTCGGCCGGCGTCTCGATCCAGGTGCCGGTGTGATGATGCAGCACGGAGCGCAAACCGGTTTCGTCCATGACGCGGCGCGCGGCTTGATCGGTGCCTTGGGCGAAGACGCGCCAGCCATCCTCGTCAAGGCTCATCGCCGGCGTGATGCGCCCTGAATTCAAGCTTCGCAAGGGATTGGTGTAGGGGTCTGGTCCCAGCACGACCAGCGCCTCCAGTCCCCCGACGGCGGCCAGCAGCTTGGCTGTGCGCAGGCAAGCTTCCGTGCTCTCTTCGTGCCGGTCCGGGTCCTGAAAATTAACATTGACCCAGGAGCCCAGCATTTTCAGACCGCGCCGATCCAGCTCGCCGCGAAGCCGCGCCGGGTCGGTCGGCATAAAACCCCAATCGCCCAGTTCGGTGCCGGCGTAACCGCTGGCGGCGATCTCGTCCAAAACGCGCGCGTAATCATAACGCTCGCCTTCGATATTTTCGATGACGCCCCAGGAGCAGGGCGCGTTGGCTACTTGTAGCATAGATCCCTCCGCCGCGAGGCCGGCCGAAACTTGCGCCAGAGTATAGCAGTTTTCACATGCGAGGCAAGCATCCGCCAAGCCGCGCGCAGCGGTCGATTTCGCCCTGTGCATCAAGTTGCCGCAGGGCTACAATCCGCCTGCTAACGCAGTCTCGCTCGCAACAGAAGGAGGAAGAGCCCTCGATGAGCCCATTCGACCACAAGCGCTTGTTTCTGCCCGGACCCGTAGAAGTGCGGCGCGAGATTCTCGAGGCGCAGACGGCTTGGATGATCGGGCACCGCACGGCCGATTTCGCCGAGCTATTCGCGCGGCTGCAGAGCAAGCTAAAACGCGCCTTCTTCACGGACAGCCGCGTATACGTCAGCGGCTCATCGGGCAGCGGCTTGTGGGAGGGCGCTGTTCGCTGTGGCGTGCGCGAAGATCGCCGGGTCTTGCACTTGACCGGCGGCGCCTTCAGCGAGCGCTGGGCCGATATCAGCCGCGCCAACGGGCTAAACGTCGATTGCGTCCAGGTGGATTGGGGGCAGGCGCATACTGCCGATTTGGTCGCCAATGCCCTAAAAGAGGCGTGCTATGACGCCGTCTGCGCCGTGCACAACGAAACCAGCACCGGCGTCACCAACCCGATTCGGGAGATCGGCGCGGTGGTCAATAAACATGATGACACGCTCTTCTTCGTCGATACCGTCAGCGGCTTCCTCGGAACCGAGCTGCGCGTGGACGACTGGGGCATCGATATCGCGCTGACATCGAGCCAGAAAGCCTTCGCCCTCCCGCCCGGGATCGCCTTCGCCGCCGTCAGCGACCGCCTGCTGGAGCGGGCGAAGACCATTCCGAATCGTGGCTACTACTTTGACATTGTGACGCTGGAGAAATCACTGCTGAAGGACAACACGCCGTCAACGCCACCGATCGCCCTCATGGTCGCCGCCGATATGCAGATGGACGCAATCTTGGCTGAAGGCATAGAAGCGCGCTGGGCGCGTCACCGAGCCATGCGCGAGGCTACGCACGAATGGGCAGACGAGCGCGGCTTCGGCTTGTACGCGCAGGAAGGCTATCGCAGCGATACCGTGACCACCGTGGCCAATACGCTCGATATCGATGTGAACGCAATGGGCGAATTCATGGAGGATGAAATCGGCTTCGCCATGGACAAGGGCTATGGAAAGATTAAGGGCGCTACCTTCCGCCTGCCCCACATGGGCGATGTCACGCTGGAGATGCTGCGCGAAGTCCTGGACGGCATCGACGCCTTCATGGCGCAGGCGAACTGAGGGGGCGGCTCGCATGACATATCACGTCCTGGTACCCGATAACGTCCACCAGAAAGCCATCGACATCGTCGAAGCGAGCGAGGGGATCAGCGTCTCCGCCCCCGGCAAGTTGGATCGGCAGACTCTTCTTGATGCGGTCCCTACCGCCCACGCGCTCATCATCCGCAGCGGCGTCACGGCCGACGCCGAGCTCATTGGCAGAGCCCCAGCATTGAGAGCGATCGCGCGCGCCGGCGTCGGCGTCGACAATGTTGATCTGGCGGCGGCGACCGCGCAAGGCATTGTCGTCATGAATACGCCGGGCGGCAACACGATCTCCACCGCCGAGCACGCCTTCGGCTTGATGATCGCCCTCTCGCGACATATCGCGCCGGGGCATCAATCGCTGGCCGAGGGGCGCTGGGATCGCAAAGCCTTCAGCGGCGTCGAACTCAAAGGCAAGACGCTGGGCATCATCGGTTTGGGGCGGATTGGACAAGCGATCGCGACGCGCGCCCAAGCTTTCGAGATGACCGTCATCGCCCACGACCCCTACCTGCCGCCCGCCGTCGCCGAATCGATCCAGGTACCGCTGCTCGGACTCGACGAAGTGTATGCCCGCGCCGACTACCTAACGCTGCACGCGCTGGTTACTGACGAGACGCGCGGCATGATCGATACCCAGACCATTGCCACCATGAAAGACGGCGTCCGCATCATTAACGCGGCGCGCGGCGCGCTGATCAACTCGGCCGATTTGGCGGCGGCGCTATCGAGCGGAAAAGTGGCGGGCGCGGCGCTCGATGTCTACGAGACAGAACCTCCGCCAGCGGATCACCCGCTGATCGGGCTGCCGAGTGTCTTGCATACCCCTCATCTGGCCGCCAGCACCGCCGACGCGCAGGTGACCGTCGCAGTAGAGGCAGCGCAATTGGTCGTCGATTTCTTGCTGGAGGGGAAAGCGGCGAATGTGTGCAATCCGGATACGCTCGAAAGCTAGCGCTATTCGAAAACGATATCGCGATAGACTTGGTCCAGCGGCAATTCACAGTCCAGCATCGGAAGCGATATCACATCATCCAACTCGGTAAATGCCTGCCGCAGCCAGCTGGCCTTCCCCCGCGTGTACAACTCGGCGAAAACGCGATGCTGGTCGACAATGAGACTGGCTTCAATGGACGGCACCTCGAAATAATAGCCGAGTTTGTCGACGCGATCGCGATCCATGCTGGAAGGCGATGTGACTTCCAGCACGACACAGGGATTGATGAGGTTATATTCACTGACGTCAGAAGCCACGGAGCGGCCCCTTACAAGGGTGAGGTCGGGGTAGACATAGCGGCTGGGGCTGGCTTGCACACGTAGTCGGGAAGTGTGCATGCAGTAGCGGGTTCGGTCGAGACAGCTGATGAAAAGATAGATAATGTTCACTGTAATAGCATCATGCCTGCCGCTGACTCCCGGCATCTCGATGACGACTCCATCAATGTATTCGTGCTTGCGCTCCTGCTTCAATTCCCATTCGAAATAGTCTTCGACCGTCATGACGGAAGACCGGTTGATAGCCATGTCCAAGCTCCTCGCTCATTCATCGCCATTATAGTTCGCGGCATGCGAAACGCCATCAATCTAGTTCAGGGCCGCGCGGGGCTACCATCGGGCAGGCGCGTCTGCGTCCATTCCTCGACGATGTCCTGGCAGGGGTATTTGGCCGCCAGCTCCTCATTGATGTCGATGCCCAGCCCGGGTTGATCACTGGGATAGAGATAGCCGTCTTCGACGACCGGCAGACCGGGGAAGATCTCGTAATCCAGCTCTGAGGGGCGATACCACTCCTGCACACCGAAGTTGGGATGCCAAAGGTCGAGCTGCAAATTTGCCGCGTGCCCAACCGGCGAGGTATCGCTGGGTCCGTGCCACGCGGTGCGAATGCCATACATATCGGCGAAGATGGCGACATTGCGCGCCGGCGTGATCCCGCCCATCTGACTGATGTGCATGCGGATAAAATCGATCAAGCGCTCCTGAATCAACAGTTGCCACTCATGCGGATTGTTGAAGAGCTCGCCCATGGCCAGCGGCGTCGCGCATTGCCCCCGGATGTGGCGGAACCAGGCGATGTCCTCCGGCGCCAGCGCGTCTTCAAGGAAGAAGAGCTTGAATCGCTCGACATCTTTGGCGAATTCGACCGCGTGAATCGGGACGAGGCGCTCGTGGATATCGTGCAATAGCTCGACCTGCTCGCCGACCTGCGCACGCACATAAGCGATCATGTCGAGCATCCGCCGGCAGTAATCTCGCGGATCGAAATAGGCGCCGGGCGGGGCATTCCTAGGCTTGACCATCGGGCTTCCCTGCCCGCCATAGCCGCCCATCTGCACGCGAACAAAACGGAAGCCCCCCTCCATGTAGGCGCGTACGTTCTCGGCGACTTCCTGCTTGTCGCGCCCGTCGGCGTGCACGTAGACATGCGCCGCCTCGCGCGATTTGCCGCCCAACAGATCGCAGACGGACATGTTGGCGCGCTTGCCCTTGATATCCCAAAGCGCCTGGTCGACGCCCGAGATGGCGTTATTGAGCACGGGACCATTGCGCCAATAGCCGTGCACCATCGACATATTCCAGATTTCTTCAATGCGGTCGACATCGCGCCCCAGCAGGAAGGGTTTGAGATGGCGCTCGATAGCTGCCGCGACGGCGAAGATGCGCTGGGTGAAGGTGGCGCAGCCCAAGCCATACAGACCCGGCTCAGAGGTGATGACCTTGACGATGCACAGCCGCGATTTGCCCGGCTGGGTCAAGATGACTTTGACGTCTTCAATTGTGACTGGATTTGGCATGAATTGAATTTAACCACAGAGGGCACAGAGGACACAGAGGAAAATATCAGAGGCCCAGCATCGCGCCGCGCCGCCTGGAGCCGTGTTGCGGTAATTCCAACTAGATTAAGTCTTGCGAGGGGAAGAGCTCGGCAGCGCTTTCGTTCAGCACAGTGAGGCAGTCAACGGCGTAGAGGGCGCGGTTCAAATCCTTTACTATCCCGCCGTCCCGTTGCCGAGCACGGTCAATATCAGTGCGGCCATAGCGATTTGAGTCGCAATCATCCACATCACCAGCAGGCGCGTTTGCCGCTCCATATCCGCCTTTGTGGCAAAGTGCGGCAGTACTTCTTCTACAATCGTTTCCACCCTGGTTACCCGTTCAAGAATTGACGTCAATTGTCCAGCGGCATTCTCCGCAACTGCCATCTGTTTTCCCCTTCCGTGGCTAAACCGTTGCGCACATTATATCACCTTACAGCGATTCGTCAATTTCCCGATACCCTCGATCGCCACGCTGACGACGCTGCCTTCCCCCAGAAATTGCGGCGGATCTTGCGCCTTGCCGACGCCGGCGGGTGTGCCAGTCAAGATGACATCGCCCGGTTGCAGCGTGAAAGCGCGCGAGAGATGGGCGATCAAAAAGCGCACGTCAAAGATCATATCGGCGGTCGAGCCATTTTGTTTCTCGACGCCATCGACCGTCGTCACAATGCGCAGCTGCTGCGGGTCGGGGATTTCATCGGCGGTGACGATGACGGGACCAAGCGGGCAGAAGGTGTCCAGCCCTTTCGCTCGCGTCCACTGTTTGTCCCGAGTCTGCAAATCGCGCGCCGAGACATCGTTGGCGATGGTGTAGCCGAAGACGACCTCCAGCGCCTCCGCCTCCGAGACCTTGCGCGCCGTCTTACCGATGACGACCGCCAGCTCGCCTTCCCAATCCACCTGCGCCGTCATGTTGGCTTCCCACTCGATCACAGCGCCATCGCTGATGACCGCGCTCGGCATGACGGCGAAGATCAGCGGCTCAGCCGGCGCCTCGTTGCCCAACTCGCGCGCGTGCTCGGCGTAGTTGCGGCCGATGGCGAGGATCTTGCCCGGCTGCAGCGGCGGCAGGACGCGCGCGTCAGCCAGCTTGTCGATGATGCCCGTGTCCACAAAAGCCAGTTCCGCGCCCATCAGTTCAGCCAGATCTTCTACGCCCAAGCGCATGATTTCGTCGCCCGTCAAAACGCCGGTGTAAGAATCGTCGCCTATTGCATATCGCAGCAGTTTCATGCGCATCCCTTCGCCAATTCGCCTCAATTCGCGCTAGTTTAGCAAAATGGATGCCGAATCACCAGAATCGGCAGATCAAGTCGAGTCGCCAATTTCGATTGCCATTGGCGGCGAACACGGTTTTACGCAATCTCTGATAAAATGCTTTCTGGATTCGAGATCGTTGATGCAGGAGAACAGGCTTGAGCTTATCTCGTGCCGTGGCTTTGCTGGCTCTGCTGCTGCCGCTGCTCACCGCTTGCGGCGATACCGGCAATGAAGCTGACGATGCCAAGTCGGCGCAGCGGCTGCTCCCGAATCTCGCCGATTACACGGCATCCGATATCGACACCACGGTCGACGGCGCTTTTGCCGCGGTCGGCGGCGCGGCGCTCATGGGCGGCCAGCTAGGCTTGACCGCCGTCGTTGCCAAAGCGGAACAGATTCTGCAATGCTTCCAGGATCGGGGCGCTTTGGCCGCGCGCTGGTATCAGCAGAGCGAATCGACGCTGACCGCGCCCAAGGTCGGGGCGGCGCTGGTCATCAATCAATCGCGCGTCAATCAAGAGCTGGTCAATTGCGCTCTCGGCGGGCAAGAGTCGGCGAGCGCACAGACCTTTGCGATCGAGCCTTGCGCCAGCGCCGGCAGCCTGACTTATGAAGGCGACGGCATCAGCTATTTGTACGCCGGCTCGCACCCGGATGTCTGCGATGTATTCCAGCTGCACTTCGATAATTTGGCAGCCGCGAGCGCGGACGAATGATGGCGAATCTTGCGCCAAAAACAAAGACATGTGTAGACACACGCGCTGCACGGCAGCGGCTGATGCAAAATACCTTGTAGCCCGCCATGCTTAGCTCCCCCTCCCTGATGCTTCGGGGAGGGGGCCGGGGGGAGGGGTTGGCTGC
>WTGC01000182.1 GCA_011523705.1 Chloroflexota bacterium
AACCAGGGGTTGGGGGATGGGGTAGAAAATGAGCGGCCGCACAACTCAGTACCGGACAAGCCCTACAGATCGCTGGTGTGGCGGCGAGGGACTCGCGCCTTTTGGGTATGGCGCAGCACCGCGTCGCCCCTATAATCCTCGCATTGCCACGCGAAGGAATCAGCCCCCAGGAGGAGCGCAAATGTCACTCGACGAAAAAGTCAAAGCGATGGGCATCGAAATCGAAGACTTCAGTCCCTCTCCCACGCTGGCGCCGGCGACGCGCATCGGCAGCACCGTTTACGTCTCGGGCCACGTCTCCACCGGTTACGTCGGCAAGCTGGGCCGCGATCTCGATGTCGAAGAAGGCAAGAAAGCGGCCCGCGTCTGCGCCCTTGATCTGCTCAAAGCGGCTTACACGGTGACCGGCTCGGTCGACAAGCTGCGCCTGCGCAAGCTGCTGGGATGCGTCAATTCCATGCCCGAGTTCACCGACCAGCACCTGGTCATCAACGGCGCCTCGGAGCTGTTTTGGGAGCTCTACGATGGCGAGAAGCACGCCCGCAGCGCCCTCGGTTTCGCTTCTCTGCCCAATGGATTCGCCGTTGAAATCGAAGCGATGTTCGAGATCGTCGATTAATCAGTGGATGGTCGTCTTGCATGGGCATGTAAGCGGGCGACCCGGCGCCGCGCGTAAGGCGCGTAGGGAGCGTAGGGCGCGTAGGGCGCGTAGACACAGCCCGCCGACACAGCCCGCCGACACAGACCGCCGACACCGCGGAACGATCGCCCCTACAATTTCTAGTATGAAGGGTAAACCCACGCGTGCTCGGACGCATCCTCAGTCCCATTCGCGCATTTAACGCGCAGGCGCGCCTCTACTTCGCCGTCATCGTCGGCTTGACTTTTGTCGCCGATGGCCTCGTTTCCGTGCTGCTCAATCTCTATTTGCTGCGCCTGGATTACGGGACAGAGTTCATCGGGTTGGTGAACGCGGTCGGATTGCTGACCTTCGCCTTGGCCAGCTTGCCAGCCGGCATCCTCGGTTCGCGTATGTCCACCACGGCGCTGATGAAGTTCGGCGCATTTGTCTGCTTGGCGGGCGGGATCATGCTGCCGATGGCGGAATGGCTGCCGCCCGGCTGGCGCGAGCTTGGGCTGGTGGCACCACCCGCCTTGATGTTTGGCGGATTCGCCTTCGTCTTCGTCAACGGCGCGCCCTTCTTGCTCAATGTGGTCGACGACGCCTACAAGAATCACGCCTTCGCCCTGAAAGCGGCGCATTGGTCATTGGCTGGTTTCGCCGGCAGTCTCATCGGCGGCTTCTTGCCTGGAGCCATCGCCGACATGCACGGCTGGACCCTGGCCGACCCCGCCCCCTATCGCCTCACTTTTGCCCTGGCGACGGTCGTGCTGGCGCTGTCCACAATCCTCGCCCTGCGCCTTCGTCCGCCGCCGCCCAAGCATACGCAAACCCAACCAGAGCGACCAGGGAATCGTGATGGCGCCCCCAATGGCTGGGCGGCGTCTATTCTCTTGCTGATCGTCATCATGACGGTCATTCGCCTGTTTCAAGTCGCGGGCTCGGCGACAGCAATGGTCTATTTCAATGTATACATGGATCAGCAGTTGGCGGTTTCAACCGCGTTGATCGGCTCGATGGCCGCCATCGGGCGTTTGACCGGCGTACCGACGGCGCTATTGACGCCAGCTCTGGTTCAGCGCTGGGGCAACATCCGCGTCGTCATCGGCGCATCCTTCCTGGCGACCCTCTGTCTCCTTCCGATGGCCTTGGTGGAGCATTGGCTGGCTGCGTCCTTCGGTTATATTGGCGCGATTAGCATGATGTCAGTGCGCTATACCGCCTTCATCGTCTATATCCTCGATCTGGTGCCGCCCAAGCAGCAGGCGCTAATGGCGGGCACGGGCGAAGCGGCCGCCGGCATGAGCTTCGCCATGATGGCTCTCGGCGGCGGCTTCATATTGTCGGCCTTTGCCTTCCGCGACTTATTCCTGCTGGGCGCGCTGATCTCCTTCATCGGCACCCTGCTCTTCTGGCTCTACGTCTTCGTAAGCGAACCAAAGCGCAAGCTCAAGCCAGTGCTCTAAAGCCATCACAAAGAGATTGATGCTGTCAAGAAGGGTCCATTGTTCCATTTCGTCCAAGTTGCCGGGCGGGGCCTCTGGTTCAATCGGCGCCCGCCCGCCTTTGTCATCAGGAGCAGGCAAGCGTTTGCCCAGCCGCTTCCAGCAGCGCGATCACATCGCTGCGGTCGGTTTCGTCTTCAAATGGCGATTGCGCCAACTCCAGCGGATTCCGATTCTCGGCAGATTCGCGCGCGCTCAAGTCCGCGCCCCGCTCAATCAAGAAGCCTGGCGCCTCGGTCAATAGACGGTAAACGCCGACATCCTGCGCCGCCGCAGTCAAGTCCGGCAGCGGATCGATAAATTGCTTGGGCCCAAAACAGATGGCGAAATGCAGCGGCGTATAGCCCTTGGAATCGCGCGCGTTCACATCGGCGCCCGCGCCCAGCAGCGCCTCCATGACTTCCATATGGCCACCTTGCGCCGCCAGATGCAGCGGGCTTAATCCAGCGCCCAAAACATGATCGCCAGCGGTGACGGCCTGCGCCAGCTCGCCATCTTCCGCAAGCAGACCGCGCACGCGATGCAAATCCCCCATGATGCTCGCCCAGAAGATATCGACCTCCCAACCCAGATGCCGCAGCAGATGCCGCGTCGCCTCGTAGTTGCGGCGATAGGCGATATCGCGCAGCGGCGTCGTCCGCCCGTATTTTCCCGTTCGCTCATAGACGCGCAGCGGATCGGCGCCATACTCCAGGTAAAACTGAATTGTCTCCACATCGCGGCAGAAGGAAAGCAGTGTGCTGGGACCGGGTCCAATCTCGTTCACCAGCGCCGCGTTTTCATCCAGCCGCTCCTTGACGCCCGCCATATCTCCGAGCCAGGCGCAAGCCCAGACATCCAGCTCGGCGCCCCGCTCCAGCAGAAAATCGACCATGCCGAGGGCGGCGTATTCCGGCATAAAGTCGGCCAGATCGATCGCGTGAATCAGGGCATTAAAGCGGTATTTCTCGTCGCGCGCGTTGATATCCGCGCCATGCGCCAGCAGCAGATCGACGATGTCTTTGCGCCCATGCATCACGGCCACGTGCAGCGCCAGCGCGTCCGAGCCCCAAAGCGATGTGCGTACCGCGCCGCTGGCATTGGCCAAGCTGCTGTCTTCGATGAGCAAGCGCTTGACGGCGGCGCTGTCGCCCGTCTTGGCGGCGTCAAACAACCGCATGACTTTCTCGATAAACTCGCCGTCCCGCGAGGGGCGCTGCATTGATATTTCGCTCAAAACCGTCATCCTTTCCTTCATCGCTTGACGCGCGTGATGCAAGCGCGATTTGACTGTGCCAAGCGGGATCTCCATAAAAGCCGCGATCTCGCGCTGCCGAAAGTCATTCATGTAGTGCAACAGGATGACTGTGCGCTGCGCTTCCGGCAAGGCTTCCAAAGCGGCTGCCAGACCGTCAGCCTCTAGTGCGAGCTCCGCCTGCCCTCCCCTATCGGCCACAGCGATCTCGCCGACCTGCTCCAGCGAAACCAGCGGCGGCTCTTTCACGCGCAAACGCCGATGCGCCTGCGTCCGCACAATCCGTCTAAACCAGCCGGGAAAAGCGGCTGCATCGCGCAGATTCACCAAGCCAAACCAAGCCGCGATGAAAGCCTCCTGCGCCGCGTCCTCCGCTTCTTGCCAATCGCCCAATGTCGCGTAGGCGTATCCCACCGCCATGTCCTGAAAGCGCCGCGCCACTTCTTCAAAGGCATCGCAGTCTCCTTCACGCGCCGCCACCACCAACCCGCTCAAATCTTCCATACGCGCTCCGATCTCTATGCTTACATTACAAAGAGCCATTGGGGCGCCGGAAGGTTCAATGCAAGTTGCGCTTCCGGTGCGGGATGCCGGCGGTCAGCATTTGGCTGTATCATTTCACAAGCGGCCTGGCTAGAATGGCGACCAGTTGTCATCCCTAAGACAGGCAAGTTTATGCAAAACTTCAGCGAGAAAGTCAACTTCATCTGGTCCATCGCCGACCTCATCCGTGGTCATTTCAAGCGCGCCGAGTATCGAGAAGTAATTCTACCTTTCACCGTCCTGCGCCGCATTGATAGCGTTTTGGCGTCGACCAGACAGGATGTTCTGGACACCTTGGCTGAAATCGGAGACAGTGTCGATAATCCGTACGATCTCCTTTGCCAGAAGTCCGGTTTTACCTTTTACAATAAATCGCTTTACGATTTCGAATCCCTGCTTGGTGATGCGCCGCAACTGGCGGACAACCTGCGCAATTATATCGCCGGTTTCAGCGATAATATGCGCGAAGTCATAGAGCGCTTTGACTTCGACAACACGATTAAGAAACTCGACGAAAAGAATCTGCTTTATCTGGTCATTGAGCGCTTCAAAAACATCGAATTGCACCCCTGTTCCGTCAGCAATGCCGAGATGGGCTTGATCTTCGAAGAGCTAATCCGCAAGTTCAACGAAGCCAGCAATGAGAACCCCGGCGAGCATTTCACCCCGCGCGAGGTCATTCGCCTCATGGCCGAGCTGCTGATGGCGCGGGACGCCGCCGAGCTCAAGCGGCCCGGCAAAATCGTCCACGTCTACGACCCCTGCTGCGGTACCGGCGGCATGTTGACCGTCGCCAAGAACCATATCAATGCGCTAAATCGGGATTCGGAAGTCCGCCTATTTGGTCAAGAGTTGAACGACGAGGCATTCGCTGTCGCCAAGAGTGATCTCTATATGCTCAGCCGCGATGGCAAGGACGCGGAAAACATCGCCTTCGGGAGCACGCTTTCTGATGACCGCCACCGCAACCAGAAATTCGATTACATGCTCGCCAATCCGCCCTACGGCACGGAATGGAAGAACGAGAAAACAGCAGTTATGGCGGAAGCGGAACGAGGATACTCCGGGCGCTTCGGCGCCGGCACGCCGCGCATCAGCGACGGGCAGTTGCTCTTCTTACAGCACATGATCTCCAAGATGCGAAGCGATGAAGATGGCAGCCGCATCGCCATCGTCATGAACGGCTCGCCCCTTTTCACCGGCGACGCCGGCAGCGGCGAAAGTGAAATCCGCCGCTGGATCCTGGAAAATGACTGGCTGGACGTCATAATTTCACTAACTACCAACTTGTTTTATAACACAGGAATTCCAACCTTTATCTGGGTCCTGAGCAATAAGAAACCTCAAAACCGCCGAGACAAGGTACAATTGATCGACGCTACATCCTTTTGGCAGCCAATGCGACGAGGTCTCGGGGACAAACGGCGCGAAATATCCAAAGAGCAGATCGCAGAGATTATCCAACTGTATCGCGAACAACCTAACAACGCACATTCGAAGATATTCGACAGGCGCGACTTCGGTTACCGCAAAGTGACTGTCGAGCGGCCTTTGCAAGTCAACTTCCAAGCAACCGAGGAGCGCATCGCCCGCCTCGATCGAGAGAGAGCATTCCGGAATCTCATCAAGAACGCTAAACGCGATCCACGACATGCAGTGGAGGAACAACAACTTATCAAATCAATCTTGAACGCTATGCCTAATAACATATTCAAGAATCGTGATAATTTTTTGCGTATCTTGACGCGAACGGCCGAGAAACAAGAATACAAACTAAAGGAACCGATCCGGAAAGCCATCCTGAGCGCGCTAAGCGAGCGGGACGAGACCGCCGCCCTCTGCCGTGACAAAAAGGGGAAGCCGGAACCGGACAGCAATCTGCGCGATTACGAATACGTACCCCTGAGGGATGATGTTGAGGAATATTTCAAGCGGGAGGTATCGCCGCATCTTCCCGATGCCTGGATCAACACTGGCAAGCGCGATCCCAAGGATGACGAAATCGGCAAGGTGGGTTACAGAATTAACTTCAACCGTTTCTTTTACCAATATGAACAGCCCCGTCCGCTAGCGGAGATCAATGCTGATATTCGCCAGTTGGAAGCGGACATCCTCGCTACATTGCGTGAGGTCATGGGATGACAAGATTATCGAATTTGGAAGGTTTAGACGCACTCCATAGAATCTCAAACCCACCAGAACAACACAAGGACTTTAATCCGTTGCCTCTACCTAACATTCCGTCTCACTGGAGCATCGTTCGTTTTGGTGCGCTTTTTACAAATCGTAGTGAGAAAGGCTTTTCGCACCTGCTTCCATATTCGGTCAGTCAGCAACATGGTGTCACTCCGCAACAGTATACCGATGAGGAAATCGTTCGATCCTCCGCAGATAAGTCAAACTACAAACGTATCGCTGCTGGCGATATCGTCTATAACAAAATGCGCATGTGGCAAGGCGCCGTTGGAGTGGCACCATCTGAAGGCATCGTAAGTCCGGCTTATGTCGTCTGTGCTCCTCGCACAGAACTCCATCAGACTTACTTTTACTACCTTTGTCTTTCTCCTCATTACATTGCAGAGTTTGGGAAGCATTCATATGGCATTGTAGACGATATGAATAGCCTTCGGTTTGAGAACTTCAAGACCATTTATGCGATAGTCCCACCCCTTCACGAACAACGCGTCATCGCCAGCTACCTCGACCGCGAACTCGCCACAATCGACGCCCTCATCGCCAAGACGGAAGCGCTCAACGGGCTCTTGAGCGAGAAGCGAACGGCGCTCATCAGCCATGCCGTGGCCAAGGGGCTGGATGCGAATGTGGCTCTGAAGGGTTCGGGCATGGAATGGCTGGGCGAGATCCCGGCGCACTGGGATGTGAAGCGGTTGAGGTATGTTGTAGAAACAGGCCCAAAGAAATCTGAGCTCCGGAACACATCAAGCGAACTCGAGATCAGTTTTCTTCCCATGCCAGCGATCGGCGAACAGGGTGCGCTAGATCTGTCTGAAGTGAAGCACGTCGCCGATGTCTATGATGGCTACACTTACTTCTGCGAAAACGATGTTATCGTAGCCAAGATCACTCCTTGCTTTGAAAACGGCAAGGGAGCAATAGCGAGACAACTTTTGAATGGAATCGGTTTCGGCACGACAGAACTCTTCGTTCTTCGCCCCGGTCCAGATACACATTCTGACTTCATATACTATCTCACGGTCTCATCACGATTCCGAAGTGTAGGTACTATCAGTATGCAAGGTGCGGCAGGTCAGCAGCGAGTAACAAACCTATTCATTAAGGACTATCTGCTGGGCTTTCCACCCCTCAACGAACAGCGCGCCATCGCCGACTACCTCGACCGCGAGACCGCCAAAATCGACCGCCTCATGTCCAAGAATGACCGACTCATCGACCTGCTGCGCGAGAAACGAACCGCCCTCATCTCCGCCGCCGTCACCGGTAAAATCGCTATCCCATCTGTGTCCTCTGTGCCCTCTGTGGTTAAATAATCGGTAAGGTGTCGCCGCAAAGAGAAAAAAGCCATGCCAGTTGACATCTCCGAGAAGGACTTCGAAGCGCAGATCGAACATGTCCTGCGCAATCAGCACGGCTATCACAAGCGCCTGCCGGAAGATTACGACCGCCATCTCTGCCTGATACCGGCTGATGTCATCGACTTCATCCGCGGGACGCAGCCGGACGTCTGGGCGAAGCTGCGGGCGGTTTATCAAGACGAAGCCGAAAACCGCTTCCTGCGCCGGCTGGCGAGCGAGATCGACAAACGCGGGACGCTCGCTGTCTTGCGCAATGGACTCAAAGACGCGGGCGTCACCATCAAGCTGGCTTACTTCGCGCCCGCCACCGCCATGAATCCCGATTATCAGCGCTTGTATGAAGGCAATATCTTTGCTGTCTTGCGGCAACTGCATTACAAGCCGGGCGCGAATCTCTCGCTTGACCTGGCGCTCTTCCTCAATGGGCTGCCCATCTTCACCGCCGAACTCAAGAACAACTTCACCGGGCAGAATGCGCAACATGCCATGCGTCAGTATCAGACAAAGCGCGACCCCAATGAGCCGCTTTTCAAGTTCGGGCGCTGCCTGGCGCATTTCGCCGTCGATCCCGACCTGGTTTATGTGACCACGCAATTGCGCCGTGACTCGACCTTCTTCCTGCCTTTCAACAAGGGCAAGTATGGCGGCGCGGGCAATCCGCCGGCGCACGACAATTTCGCGGCGCATTATCTCTGGGAAGAGGTCTGGGCGCAGGACAGCCTGCTCAATCTTCTGGAGCAGTTCATCTACATCACGGAAAGAGATGGCAAGAAGGAAATGATCTTCCCGCGCTATCATCAACTGGACGCGGTGCGGCGTCTGATTGCCGACGCCCGCGAAAAAGGGGCTGGGCAGCGCTATTTGATCCAGCACAGCGCCGGCAGCGGCAAGAGCTACAGCATCGCCTGGCTGGCGCACCAACTCGCCAACCTGCACAATGCGGGCGACCAGAGAGTCTTCGATACGGTGGTAGTCATCACCGATCGCCGCGTGCTGGACCGGCAATTACAGGCGGCGATACGGCAATTCGAGCAGACCCGCGGTTTGGTGGAAAATATCGACCGGACATCGCGGCAGCTGAAACAGGCGCTCGAGGATGGCAAGCGGATTATTGTGACCACCTTGCAGAAGTTTCCGCACGTCGTCGATGAAATCGGAAAATTATCGGGGGAAACATTCGCCGTCATCGTGGATGAGGCGCATTCCTCGCAAAGCGGCGAGGGCGTCAAAAGCCTGAAGGCCACGCTTTCCCCTGGCGCCTCGGACGACACCGAGACCGACGAAGACGACCCCGACCCGCCAACCTGGGAAGACGCGATCGTCGAATCCATGCGCGCGCGCAAGCAGGCGGACAATATCAGCATGTTCGCCTTCACCGCCACGCCCAAAAACAAGACGCTTGAGTTATTTGGCCGGCGTCGTCCCGATGGCGGCTTCGAGGCATTCAGCCTCTATAGTATGCGCCAAGCGATCGATGAGCGCTTCATCCTTGACGTTCTGGAGAATTACACCACCTACAAGTCTTACTGGCGTCTGCTCAAAAGGATAGACGAAGACCCGGAATATCCGAGTGGGAAAGCCAAGCGCCTCTTGACCAAATATGTCGACGCCCATCCGGAAAGCATCAGCAAGAAGGTCGAGATCATCGTCGAGCACTTCCGCGAACATGTCATGCCGCAGATCCGCAACAAAGCCAAAGCGATGATTGTAACGCGCTCGCGCCTGCACGCCGTTCGCACCTACATGGAGCTAAAGAAGTATCTGAGGCAGCAGGGATATGAATATGGCGCCTTGGTCGCTTTTTCCGGCGCGGTAAACGACGACGGCGTCGAGTTTACTGAAACGAAAATGAACAGTTTTCCGGAGGCGCAAACGGCGGCGGCCTTCAACCAGGATGAGAATCGTTTCCTCGTCGTCGCCGAAAAGTTTCAGACCGGCTTCGACCAGCCCCTGCTGGCCGCCATGTACGTCGATAAGCCCTTAAAAGGCGTTCATGCGGTGCAGACCCTGTCCCGCCTGAACCGGATTCATCCGCAAAAGGCGTCGACAATCGTGCTCGATTTCGTCAATCAAGCGCAGCATATCCAGGAGGCCTTCAAGCCTTACTACGAGGCGACCATCCTCAGCGAAGGCACTGACCATAATCTGCTTTACGAGAAAGAGCGTTTGCTCGACGATCATCACTTTTATACGCAAGCCGACGTAGATACCGTTGCCTCCGCGACCATTATCGGAAAGGTCGACCAGAAGAAACTGAGAACGCTCCTTGGCCCGGTTCTTGAGCGAACAGACGCAGCCACAGAAGATGAACGGGCGGAGTTCCGCAGCGATCTTACCGATTACATTCGCCTATACGCTTTTCTGTCGCAGATCATTCCCTTTGAGGATGTCAGCCTGGAGAAGTTGTACGAGTTCGCGCGTCATCTTCGACGGCTTCTGCCCCCCGATCGCGAGCAACTGCCGACCGAGATATTCGACAACATCAATATCGATTCCTATCGCCTGCGACAAACAAGCGAAGGCTCGCTGACACCGGACCCGCGCCTCGAAATGCTCGAGCCGATGCTGGAGAGTGAGAAATACGGCGCAAGTGAAGACGCGGTTGAACCGCTCTCGGAGATAATCCAGTTTCTCAATGAGGTCTTCGGCGACGAATGGGAGCAGGCATATAAGACGGTGACGGAGGTCAAGCAAGAGGTTTCTCGAGATCCGGGAGTATCAAATGCTATCCGCATCAATCCCCCGGATAAGGCGCGCCCTACTGTGGATGACGCCGTGATCGACGCCATAACGAAGAGATATAAGAGTCACTTCAAGTTTTTCAAACGCGTGAATGACGACCCCTTCGTCAAGAGCTTTCTGCTCGACTGGTTCTTTGAAGAGTTGCAGCAAGGTAAGAACGACGATTCCTAGCCTTTGCCTGGCCGGACCGCCACGCTCAACCCCGCCCCGGAATCCCGGCGAAACCGGCCCCGCTCCACTCTACGCCATCGTGATAGGCGCTCAATTTATGATAGAGGCTGATGGCGATATCATCATCGCGCCAATCATAATTCGCCAGCGCGGCGAAGGGGCTATTGGCGGTGCGCGCGCCGCGGCTGCCATCGCCAATGGCGAAGGTATCGATGACGATGCGCTGGGCGCCCGTCTCCAGCAGGCGCTCGGCAAAGGCATCGGAATATGGCAGGCAAGGCGATACCGCAATTTGGACAGACAGTCCGCAAGCTACCGCCCCCTTCACCGCCGCCAGACGCCGCTCCACCTGCGACTCTGTCGGACCATAGGTGATGTCATGCCGGTCGGTCTCGATCGTCATGCCCAGCCAGGCATAGGGTATCGTTGATATCAGATCCAAGTCTTCAACGACGGCCGGGCCGCGCGTTTGAATCAGCAGCAAATCGAGATCATCATAGCGCGCGAAGACCTCCAGGCAGCGCCGTGTCAGCCGCAGCTTGCGCTCTAGCGGCTGGTAGGGGTCGGTCACCGGGCTCATAAAGATGCGCATCTCCCGCCGGTTCCGCGCGCGAGCGAGCTGCGCTTCCAGCAATTCCGGCGCATTCTCCTTGATGATCAGCGCCGCGCCCCACTCCTCGCCCTTCCGCCGCCCAAAGTGCCAGTTGGGCAGCATCTGCGCGTAGCAGAAGGCGCCGCAATAAAGCTTTCCGAAGCCGCAGCCGGTCGCCCAGGAGAGGCTGTGGGTGTAGGGTCGCTCGCCCGCCGTCAGGAAGCCGCGCTTCTGGGGCGTGAGGATGGATTTGGCTTGTACGGTGCGGATGTTCATAAGTTACCGGACCTAGAACGGATGCGCAGGCAAGAATCGACCTGTCTCGATTCTAAACTTGAGCCTATGGTATCATAGGCCTTACAGTCGCCGGCAATGGACCTGACGGGAGTGCGAGATCATGAACCCTAAAGGATATGTTTATAACGTTGAAGTCATGGGGAAAGTCATCACGGTTAAGTGGAAACATGACAAAGATAGCGCGACCTGGAGTCGGTATCCGGAGATTGAATTCAGTTTCGATTATCTGAACATCTCGGCGGACACGGTGAGAGCGATGTTACGCGACATGGAGGTTCCTGATTTCCTGGCCAATGCTGTGATGACCCGCATTTCTGCCGACGCATCATGAGATGACACAAGACTATCTCATTCGCAAAAGCTTTGAAATCCAATGGCTGCGGGGCCAAGCGCTCATACACACCCTAATGCGCGAAACGCGAGAAACCCTGGGCGTATCGTACCTGCCTGTTCATGGCGATCCAATCCTAAACCGCCTGGACGATTACGACCTATTATGCTATTTCGTCTACACTCTCAGCAGTTGGTGGGAGATCCCTCTCATTGATCGCATCAATTCGAGTAGAGAAGACAATAACTTTGCCATCATTATGGACATTAACCCTGCGCCTGAAACTTACTTTCGTCTTAGTCATCTGGAATCTTCTCGTCCCGAAACCCGTTATAAGTCCGGTCTACAAGAGATGTTTCCAGGGTTGGCGTCAAATGTTGCTGACGCTATGTACAATTTATTGAGGAATGGATTCGGTCACAACCTTTTCGGTCGAGAACCGGGGAAGATTCGCTTTGACAACCAGTATGATTTCCCGGCAGCGCTGGACAAAGACAACGTGCTGCTAATAGCTCCCGTTCGGTTGGCGATTTCCATGGTCACATCGTTTCTTCCTAGAATTGCCATGCTCCTCGCATTTCCGCTCAATCCGAACATGCGCATATTCAAGACCTATATGACCGGCAGCGCGTAATTCACAGACGCTAAACCGAGTTCATCCAGTCGCCCTTGCCCTGCCCTTCCCGGCTACACTCGCTTCATGACCGATTGCGCCCACAGCCCAGGCTCTATGCCCAAAATGATCTTCCGGCAGAGAAAATCTCTATTGCGCCGGCTCTTTGCCGAAAAAACTTCCTTGCCGGCAATGGCAGTATCGGCGCCAAATCGCGCCCAACCCGCGCGAACTCACGCTTCTTGCTTTGCCGAATCCCGAAAATCCTTTGCCAAACGCGCGCAAATCCGTTCTCGTTTCGGCAAACAAACCGCCCCTCGACTTACGCCAGACATCAGGTATAATCCGTCGCCCATATCGATCACGGGAGCTATACCATGCCCGGCAAACGCAAAATCACCGGCACCAAGCCGCTCTTCGGCCATTCGCGCAGCAAAGCCTTCAATACCGTCAAGCGCCAATTCAAGCCGAATTTACAAAACAAACGCATCTACGTGCCCGAGCTCGACCGCTGGGTGCGCGTCAAAATCACGGCGAAAGAGATCAAAACCATCGACAAGATCGGCTTCATGGAATTCCTCAAACGCCGCAACATCCCGCTCAAGCAACTGCTTTAGCCACATTAACATATTTGCTGTACGGGCGAGCGACCTGCAGTGTCTACGCGCAGCGGTGGCTCGCCCCCGTTACTATTTCGCTGACCTGTGAACCCCCACCATCAAGCCATCCTGCGCGAAATCCAAGCCGCTATCCCCGGCCGAGGCCAAGTCAAGCAGCGCCCCGAACACCTCGGCACGACACGCAAGTGGTACGGGCTTAAGAACGCGCAGAGCCGCGCCATCGTGTCCGATTTCATCGCCGCCCACAAACACCTCAGCTACATCGACTGGCTGGCGCTGATCGACGCCCTCTACCATGGCGACTCTTACGAGGAACGCTGCGCCCCGCGGACGCTCATGCTCAAGTTCCCGCGCTACCGCCGGCAGCTGCCGCTCGCCCAACTGGATGCCTGGCTCGGTTGCTTGAACGGCTGGGCCGAGGTTGATAGCACCTGCCAGACCGTCTTCAACGATAAGGATCTTTTGGCGGATTGGGCTGGCTGGTCCGCGCTGCTGCAATCACTGGCCCGTGACGCCAACGTCAACAAGCGCCGCGCGGCGCTCGTCTTGCTGACGGCGCCCATCTCGCAATCGCCCGATCCGCGAATACGCGACTTGTCGCTCGCGCTGATCAATCAGCTAAAGGGAGAAAAAGACGGGCGCGTCACCAAGGCGATATCCTGGCTCCTGCGCAAGGGCATCAAGCAGCATCGCGAGTCAATCGCCGCCTATATCGAAGCCGAAGCCCCAACCCTGCCCGCCATCGCCGTGCGCGAGACGCGCCGCAAGCTGGCAACCGGCAAGAAATAGCTCAATCGCGAATCATATCGGCGTAATGATCTCTGACGATGTAATGCGTATCGCGCGGCGGCCGTGACATGTATTCTTCTTGCGGCGGCACATCCGGCAGCTTCATCGCGCCCGGGATCACATTCTCGTAAGGGATTGCCGCCAACATATCGCGAATGACATTGAGGCGCAGACGCCGCTTGTCGTTAGAGTTCACTTGCCGCCAGCGTGACTCGGGAATATCCGTCCATTCGATCATGGTGTCCTTCGCCCGGGTGTATTCCATCCAGCGGTTGCGCCCTTCTATATCAATATCGCTGAGCTTCCAGCGGCGCGCCGGGTTGGCCGCTCTCGCCTGGAAACGGCGCTCCTGCTCGTCATCATCGACCGACAGCCAGTACTTGAGCAGGATGATCCCGTCATGAATCAGCAAGCGTTCGAAGTTCGGCGCATCGCGCAGGAAGTCCCAGTATTCGCGGTCGCTGCAGAAGCCCATCACGCGCTCGACAGTGGCGCGGTTGTACCAGCTGCGATCGAAAAGCACAATCTCGCCGGCGGCCGGCAAATGCGTGACATAGCGTTGGAAATACCATTGCGTCTGTTCGCGGTCGGAGGGCTTGCCCAGCGCCACCAGGCGAATATCACGCGGCTGTAGCGGCGCCATAATGCGCTTGATCGTACCGCCCTTTCCGGCGGCATCGCGCCCGTCAAAGGTGATCATGACCCGCATGTCGTGGTGCTTTATCCAATACTGCCATTTCACCAACTCGAATTGCAATCTAACCAACTCTTCTTCGTAAAATCTCCTTTTGAGCCGCGGCGGCCGGTCCGATTTGGACGCCTTCTTCTTTGACATGGGACGCTCCCGACACTCGCCCTGCGCTTTTCTCTCATAGCTTAACAAATTTTCCGCAGTATGGTCAGAATTTGGCTGCTGGCGCGCTGATGGCGGCGGGTGCGCATTCGCATTTCCAGCAGACTATCGCGCCCCTTGTTTTGTACTATAATCCACTGGAATCGACTCAGGAGACATCTCAATAGCCTATGGCGCTTACAAAGAGCGCGTTCCACTCCAGCGACCTCAAAGGGGGAGCCAAGCCCAATTTCTTCATCGTAGGCGCGCCAAAGTGCGGCACGACCTCTCTGCATGAGTACTTGCAGCGCCATCCCGATGTCTTCATGCCCTTCTTCAAGGAGCCCCATTTCTTCGGTTCCGACCTGGAGGGCTCGCGCTTCCGTCAATTCCGCGGCAAGCCTGAGCGCTATCTGAAGCTTTTTCGTGATGCGCGCGGCGAGAAACGCATCGGCGAGTCGTCGCCTTGGTATCTGGCTAGCAAAAGCGCGGCGAAGGAGATTCACGCTTTCGACCCGGCGGCGAAGATCATCATCATGCTGCGCAACCCCATCGATATGATGTACTCGATGTGGTCGCAATTTCGCTACAGCGGTAATGAGCAGATCGAAAGTTTCGAAGAAGCTTTGGCGGCCGAAGCCGATCGGCGGGCGGGCCGGCGGATTCGGCGCGCCGCTCATTGCATCACCGGGCTCTATTATCGAGAGATGGCGCGCTTCGCCGAGCAGGCGCCGCGCTATATCGAGCTGTTTGGCCGCGAGAACGTCCTGGTCATCATCTTTGATGATTTCCGCTCAGAAACGCCAACTGTCTTCCGCGGCGTTCTGGACTTTCTCGACCTGGACACGAGCTATAGCATGACCTTTGACATTCGCAATCCCAACAAGGAAGTGCGCCTGGAATGGCTGCAGAAACTCATTGTAGACAGTGGCTTTTCGCTCATGCTGCTTAAGGACCGGCTGACCTACCTGGCAACGACGCATTCCCTCGTCCCGCAAAGTTTTCGGACGCGGGCGGTCAAGGGCGTGATCGCCGTCTACACCAAATACGAAAGTCGTTCGCCCTTGACCCGGGACTTTCGCCGACGCCTGGCGCGCGAGCTAGAGAGCGACATTGACGCCTTGAGCGCCTTGCTGGACCGTGATTTGTCACATTGGTACCGCGTGGATTGAGCGCCAGATGACCGAATCGAACAAGCCAAACGACGGACCGACGGGGGCCAAAGGTTCGCGCCGTCAACTGCTGGCGCGCGCGGCCAGCATCGCCATTACGGGCATCTTGCTGGCAGATCTAATCGGGCGCGTCAATTGGGCGGAATTCGACCAGATGCTCGGGCGCGTCGCCTTATCCAGCTGGGTTGGCGCGCTGCTGGCTTATCTGGCGCTGAACCTGTTTCGAGCGCTGCGATTCCGCATTTTGCTCGACAAGCGAGAATCGCCCTGGCGCATTCTCATACCGATCACGCTCTATCACAATTTCCTGGTCCGCGCGCTGCCATTTAAGCTGGGGGAATTGTCCTACATCGTTCTGCTGCGCTCCCGCTTGAATTACACGATGGAAGAAGGCTTGAGCAGCCTCTTCGGCGCGCGCGTCTTGGAGCTTTTGATCATCGTCATGGTCTTCGCCTCGAGCATACCGGCGAGCGCGGAGCAGCTGGCGGCGCAGCGCGATGAACTCACCATCGTGATCGCGATCGCCTTTGTAATCAGCGGCATCGGGCTGTATTTCGGCGGCAGCCTGATCAGAGCCTTTCAAGGGCGCGCGCAACCGATATTGACCCTCGCCGAGAGGCGGCGCCCGGGGCTCGCCGCTGGCTTAAACAGCCGCCTGGCGCATCTGGGAGAAGAGATGGACCGCATCCGGCAGCCGCGCCTCTTTCTGGCAGCGCTCTTTACCACCTGCTTCACCTACACGTCTTCGTTTCTTACCAACTATATATTGCTGCGCGCCCTGGGCGTCGATGTGCAATTGCCGGTGTTCATCGCTATAATCAGCCTCGGTATGTTCGCCTCCGCTTTCCCGTTCACGGTCAGCGGCTTCGGAGTGGTTGAAGGGGCCTGGCTCTTTGGCTTGACGCGATTTGCCAGCATGCCCGAGGCCGATGCCGCCGCCGCGGGCTTTCTGCTTCACGGCTTTCAGATTTTTGCCGCCGCCTTGTATGGCTTGCTCGGCTATCTCCTGATCCATATCAGCGCGCCGCTGCCTGCGAATGACGCCACCAGCGAAATAAAGTGACGTATCAATCGATTGAAGGATGTTGCCATGCCTTATCCCTTGGATCCCGACAAGATGTATTACATGCCGACCCATTTTGGTCCGCGCACCGGTCCCAGGCAGGGTCCCGATGGTCGCAGATTCGAGTGCATCGATAATCCATTAGGCACGGCTTACAGCGTCAGCTTTCTCACTGACGGGCGGCAGCTGGAAGCCTTCCTGCCGCCAGGTTTTTCCCTCGATGGCGAGCCCGTCGTCACCGTCTCCAGCAATCACATGACGGAGATCGAGTGGCTGGCGGGCCGCGGATACAATGTCCTGGGCGTCAGTTTTCCCGTGCAGTTCACTGGCGAGCAAGACCAGGTGCGGGGCAACTTTCTGACAGTGCTTTGGGAGAATTTGACCGATCCAATTCTCACGGGCCGCGAAGAAATCGGCTTCTCCAAAATCTATTGCGAGCTGCCCCCGCCAACACAGTTGCGCGGCGAATATCATCTGATCGCCAGCTGGCTCGGCTTCAAATTCCTCGACATGCATTTGTTTGACCTGCGCGCGCTATCGTCTGAGGAAATCCAGACGAGGCAGGTAAGCGCCAGCAGCGACGGCATCTTGCACTACAAATACATGCCGCGCACTGGCGAATGGGGCAGCGCCGATATCGCCTACCCGGTATTGACGCCGGCGGCCAACTCCAACCAGCGCATTCTCGAGCAGTATGTGGGCGCGGGCCGCATCCACTTTCACCATGCGCGCTGGGAAGATTTGCCAACGCAATACAATATCGTCAACGCCTTCGCCGACTTAGAAATACTCGAACATCGGGGCGCCAGTCTGACGAAGACCATTGGCGGCAAAGACATTAGCGACCAACGAATATTGCGCTAAACGCAGCTGGAGCGAAATATGGCTGACTTGCAAGGCAAGGTGGCGCTGGTAACGGGCGCCGCGGGCGCGAACGGAATCGGGCGAGCCGTGGCACTGCGCTTGGCCGAGGAAGGCGCCGATCTGATTGTCAATGACCTCAGTGAAGACGCCACACCGCGAAAGGGACTGCCCAATGTCGTCCGCGAGATTGAAGAGCTGGGACGACAGGCGCTGCCGGTCTTCGCCGATGTCACTCAGGCCGATGAAGTCGAAGAGATGGTGCAGCGCGCGCTGGAGCGCTTTGGCAAAATCGATGTTTTAGTGAACAACGCCGGCGCCCCGGCGGGTCGGGATCGCGTACCGGTGGTCGAGCTGGAAGAAGAGGCTTTCGATTTTGTACAGCGCGTCAACGTGAAAGGCACCTTTCTCTGCTGTCGAGCGGTGGCGCGCCATATGCTCCAACGGCAAGGCGGCGGCACGATTATCAACATTTCTTCAACTTCCGGCAAGCATGGCGTCGCGCGTTTTGCCGCTTATTGCGCCTCGAAGTTCGCCGTTCGCGGATTCACGCAATCGCTGGCGCGCGAGCTGGGACCATACGGAATCACCGTGTACGCGATATGCCCGGGATTGATCGCCAGCGAACGGATTGATGACATGGCTGCGGTTCTCGCCCCTGCCGGCGTGGACGCAACCGAGCACCGCGAACAGATGATTGCCATGGCCATAGAGAACTCGGCATTAAGACGAATGACCGGGCAGCGTGATATCGCGAACGTAGCGGTATTTCTCGCTTCCACCCAATCGGATTTCATGACCGGCGCGTCGCTCACGGTCGACGGCGGCGTGCACATGGATTAGTACGCCGATCCAAGATTCGCGCAAGAGGAACAAATGGGAAACGAACGATTGCAAGACAAGATCGCGCTTCTCGTTGGCGCTGGATCACGCGGTAAACCAGCCGGCACCGGTTACGCGGCCGCAAGACTCTTCGCGCGGCATGGCGCTCGTGTTGTCGTGGTGGACAACAATCGCGAGCGAGCCGAAGTGACCGAAGAGGAAATCATCAAGGAGGGCGGCCGCGCTTCCCTTTTCGTAGGCGATGTCACCAGCGAAGAGGACTGTCGGGCGATGGTGGCGGCATGCCATGAACGCCATGGCCGTCTCGACATCCTCTTCAACAATGTCGCTGCCCCCGGTTCCGGCAGAGTCACTGACGTCAGCAGCGATGAGCTTGACGAGATATTCGCCGTCAACCTCAGGAGCATGATGCTGGCGTGTAAATATGCGATACCGCTCATGAAAGCCAGCGGCGGCGGATCAATCATCAACATCTCTTCCATCGACGGATTGCGCACTGGCATGCATCCGAACGTGCCTTATGCGGTGACGAAAGCGGGAGCGGCCCACCTGGCCCGCGTTATCGCCGTGCATCACGGCCGCGACAACATTCGCGCCAATTGCATCGCCCCTGGGCATATCTACGCGCCTTTTGTCCGGCATATCTCTGAAGAAAAACGGCGCTTGCGCCAAACTGTAGCGCCACTCGGAATCGAAGGAACGGCCTGGGACGTCGCTACAGCCGCTCTCTTTCTCGCCAGCGACGACGCGCGCTGGATCTCCGGCATTGTCTTGCCGGTTGATGGCGGTGTGCTGGCAGCCACCCCTCTCGCTGTTTACGAAAACCTCACTTAAGAATTCTGCCCTGCTTCATATCTGACCGTAGGACGATGTCCTTTTCCGTAGAGATTGATAGCACAGACGTTCTAAGGCAGCGCACTGCTCAGGAAACCGGAAGGCTGTGATGAGATCTCGCATGAACTTCTTGCCGACTCCGGCAAAGGCGTGTATACTGTATAGATATTTCGAGCGCAACAAAAAACGAGCTGAAAGCTCGCTTTGGATCGATTTCCCTGCGCCAGTAGGGAAGTCAAGATCGTTTAAATCTTGCTGGAATTCTAGCACAGATTTACTGGACTGTCACGCGGGATTTACCGGCAATATTTGCCGATTTTTTCCGGAAAATCGGCGCCTGTTTGGAACACTTTCCGCGGCGACTAGAAACGAGAAAGTAGGGTCCTGCAACCCTTCTCCGAAGTCACGTTAGTCATGTAGCGCTCAAAAAAAGAGGATCGGCCGGTGTATGCGCAGCAGCCGATCCGTCCTAAGTCTGCATCTGCCCACATCGTGGAGCAGTCTGCTTAGCATTTATCGTAACCGTTCTAGCAGACTAACGCAAGCATGGACAAATAGTTCGAGATGAAAGATGGACAAATGAAAGAAAACTCTTTGCAAGAGCAGCTGATCGCTCGGGCCACAAGACTTGCGCGAGGGGGCTATTCAACGATTCCGGTGCATGGCGATAACGCGCCAGCTGAGCCCAAGAGGCCTGCGGTCAGCTGGCGGATTTTCCAGCGACGGATCCCACGCGAAGGGGAGATCGAGCGCGGCTTCAAGGATAAGGTGACTGGTCTGGGCATCGTTTGTGGTCGGGTATCGAGACTTCTGGTGATCGACTTCGACGATGCGCTTCGTTACCAGCGCTTTTGTCGTCATCTGCCACAGTATGCGGAGACGTACACAGTGAAGACGAAACGCGGTTTTCATGTCTATTATCGGACGAGTGAAAAGGTGCCGAGCCATCAGTTTGATGGGGGTGATATCAAGGGGGAGCGGTCTTATGTCGTGGCGCCGCCTTCAAGGATTGGAGGTCATGTATATCGTTGCGTGAGAGATATCCCTGAGCGTGAGCTGGAGAAAGCAGATGTCGATCAGATTCTGAATTACTTCCACGCGAGTGGCGCGACAGCGAGGGAGGCAATCCAAGGGATAGCCGAAAACAGGTCGGTGAACTTGAAAAAGATTTACCAGCGTCTGGCGCCTCGTATAGGTCGAAACAATGCGCTGTACCGTGCTGCATCAATGGCGAAGGAAGCGAACAAGGTGAGGACCGATGTAGAGAATCGCTTGCTCGGCCTGCATTGCGAGATGGCTGGGCGCGCCGGGCATAAGAACGAGACTTGGGAAGAGCGTTGGCAGGAAGGGAAGCGCACAATCGCTAGCGCGTACAGGAATGGGCGAGGGAGAGGAGTTAGCGTTCGTGGTGTGCCAAACTCAGTACGGGAAAAGTTGTTGAAGACGCAAGGATCGACAGTGGCGGCTCGGCTACTTGATATCATGTATCTGGCTGGGTGGGAGATTGACCAGTACTTCACACTGGGTGAGGCGGTAAAGCTGGGGCAAAAGTTCGGCTTGAGTAGGAAGAGTGTGCTGCAGGTATTGACCGGAGACTATAGTACATTTGATGGTCGCCATATTATCAGTAGAAGATATGTAGAATACTTGGACATTAGGGGACTTAATGTGGAGAAGCGAGGCCGGCCGGTGGGGCTGGCGTTTCAGGCGCCGTCGGTGGCGAGGCTGCTCAGGGTGATGAATGTGAGGCGATCACCGAGCGATTGCATCGGCGTGGGGGATGTCAGAACGGCAAAAGCGTATCGAATGGCGGTGCACCGGGAGTACATTCAGCGCATATCGCCAAGGTCATCGCTGACGCAGCTGGCCGGTCGCCTGGGCGTTAATGAGCGGACGATACGCCGATATAACCAAGCGCTTCAGGTGAAGCTGACGGCTTGTGTGGGTCGGTTAAAGCTGACGGGCGAGGCGCTGGAGCGCTTGCCGAAGCGTGGGTGGCGAGCGCGAAAGAACACGACAAACGGCTTCTGGCTGGAGGCAGGCGATGGATCGAGGCTGCCCGGATGGCGGCATCTTGGGGCCAAGCTCTTGCGGGCTGGCAAAAGTGAGGCGCGTATTTGCATCAGACAAGGCTC
This sequence comes from Chloroflexota bacterium, assembly GCA_011523705.1. Taxonomy (GTDB): domain Bacteria; phylum Chloroflexota; class Anaerolineae; order Aggregatilineales; family Phototrophicaceae; genus UBA6055. Next base: position 21,354 of record WTGC01000182.1, read on the forward strand.
GGTGTTTAGCTTAGGCGACGAGCCTGCGCCTGCGGTGCAGTTCGAAAGCGTCTCGTTACGCCAATTTGCGCGGCTGCTGGTATTGAGGGGTGAAGTGGCCAGTGAGGGCGGAGTGATGGGACGCTTGGGGAATGCGATGGAAAGGGCGCGTTCGCGAGCCTCTGCCATGAGATACGAAAAGATTCAGTTGTTCTTCGACAGCGTGGAGGAACGCGTGGCCGAGGACAAAGTGGCGGAGACGATCAGCGGTTATTTGTTCGCGCGCGATGAAGGGGGCTCTGAAGTGCGGCGGCCGGCGCGCCGAGGCATCGCGTACCGGATGCTGAAGGAGTATGGCAATGGTAATGTCTACCTGGCGCTGCGGAGTTCATACAAAGAAGTGGTGGTTGCGATGGCGCGTCATGCGTTGAATACGGGCGATGCGGATCAGGGATGGGAGCTGTTGGCGCAGTCGCTGGCGTAGTGGTGTCGACGTGGCAGGTGGTCCCGCGAGATGTTGTAGTGGTGGGCGATACCGTTACTCGTGTAACGGTTCAGTGAAAAAGAGAAAGCGCATCCGGGATGCGCTTTTTGTTTTGTAGATGCTGAAAGTGTCGCGCTGGAGGATCAGTTGCCGGATTCGTCGATATCAGCCATCAGGCGGAGGAGTTGTCGAATTTCGGCTTCTATCAGCTTGCGGATCTTGGGCCGGTTGTCGAGGTCGACTCCGTCGATCTCTTTGCGGAGCTTGTTGCGCCATTGAGTGGCATCAGCTGCGAGGCGGGCGATCGTGTCCTTCTTGCGCTTTCCTCGTGCTACCGTTACACGTGTAACGTTATCGAGAGCGGCGCGCATCTTGCGCAATTCGCCTTCGCTCAAATCTTCATCGTCGCCTTTGCGCCACAACTCGCCAGGGAGACGCAGGAGCGCCCGGTATTGACGGAGCTGGCTCGCATCGGATAGCCCCATGGCATTGAGCAGGCGTTCGCCCTGGCCGCGAGGGATGCGCCAGGTCGAACCGTCAGCAACTTGGGCGTAAAAGGCTTGCTCGTTATCGCAAGCATCGAGTTTGCTGAAATTCTGCCAGCCATGCAGGTCCATCAAGAGGAGCGCCAATTGGCGCGCGCGGCTGACGGCGTTGAGATTGTCCCGCGCGTTGTTCTCGCTCGCCTGCCGCCAGACATCGACCTGCTTTACAATGCGGGCTGGAATGCGCGACCAATTGACGACGCTCCCGTCGGGCCGTTTGTCGCCATCGCCGAATTTCCAATAGAGGATGTGATAAGCAAGCCAGCGCCGCTCGCCAGTTTCAATTTCATAGCGGTCATCGTGCTGCACCAGGCTGATCGGATTGGACAAGCCGTCGCGGCGGATGCTAGCGGCCAAGTCGATCAGTTTCATCAGCGCGAGTTCTTTGCCGGAAACTGGCTGGCTTGCCGGCGCCGCCTCGCCATCTTCGCTCTCGACGCGCTCGCCGCGGTCGGTTGCGCTTCCCAAGAGGAAGTTGATGATGTCGTAATCCTGCCGCCCTTTTTCAAGCTGAATCTCGATGATCCAGCGCTCAAAAATGTCGACGATGTTCTTGGGGTTGAAGGCGAAGATGTCGGTGAGATTGTGCGGAATGCTGTAACGCGGCTGGATGGTATTCGGGTGAATCTCGTGAATGCTGACCGCTTCAATGGGCTGAAATTCGCTGTCCGCCGCGGCGATCTCGAGCCCTAGCTCTCCCAAGCCAAAACCGATGGCGTCTGCGGTTTTGGGATCGAGCGTGTTGGGATTGGCGAAAAGCAGGTTCTCTTCGTCCAGAATTTTGCGCCGGCGCTCACGACTGCTCATACATCCGTTCCTCCAACTGCTCGACCAGGCGCCAAGCATCTTCGGCCGTGCTGCTGCCGGGCGCGAGCGAGAAGACCGTGCGGCGGGCGCTGGCGACTTCTGTCCAGATGGTGCGCACAGGGAGCGGCTTCCAGACCAGGCTGCCGAATGTGTCTTGCAAGCGGCGCAAGTTGTCCTGGTGTTCGAGGGTCCGGCCGCGGTACATCGTCGGCACCACCCCGAGGACTTTGATATCGTTCAAATTGTATTGCTGCCGAATGGGACTGAATTGGTCTTTATGCGTGAGGCTTTCGCGCAAACCATCGAAGCTCCAAGCCTCGCATTTGGTCGGATAGATGATGCCGTCTGTCGCCATGTAGATGGAAGAGTGCAGCAAGGACGGGGTTGGCGACGTGTCAAAAAATACGAAATCGATCGCGTTGCGCAATTGATTGAAGCGCTTCAAAACGGTAAAGGCATCGGATATGTTTCCGGCGATGCTGCGCGTCTCAATATTCGATGGCACGACCAACAGCTGCCCAGTTGTATTGTTGGCTTCGTCCGGCACATTAAAGCGCTCCGGGGGCACTGGACGCAGCACCTTCTGGAAGGCCGCATTACGCACGATGAGATCATAGAAGCCCGGTTCCTTCGATAAGCCGAAGGCGATGGTGGCATGTCCCTGGGGATCGGCATCAACGAGGATGACCCGTTTGCCACGGATCGCCAATCCAGCGGCGAGATGCGTGGCGAGTGTTGTCTTGCCCACCCCGCCTTTTTCATTCAGGAGTGTGATGATCTTCATGATGGATTACCTACTCCCGCGCGCAAGCCCCGGGCTATCGAGTATTCGTAACCGGTAACGCCGTTGTTGAATGTGACGATGCTACGACGGAAAACGCCTTCTTCCACGAGCGCGTCCATCATGTTGATGAGGTGCGGTGTTTTCTTCCGATTGAGGCGGTTGACGATCTCGGTACGCGTAAGAGGACGCTCGCTGCGCGCGACGATGTCGATCATCAACTGCCGGGTTTCGGAACGAGGTCGGTGGTCCTGTGACATAAGCAAGTCGACTCCGCCATTAGACAGTATAGATACAATATAACTATAGCGCATTTGCTCGGATTTCGCAAGAGCAAAGCGACAGATTGTTGAAATCTGTTGCATTGGGCTGGATCGTAGCACGGAGGCGGCTTTGCGCTGGTCTCTGGTCCCAATCATGGCAAAACAGAACAGCAGTGCTATTCTAGATGGTTATTCCAGATTCGCTGAAAGAGAGAATATCGCAGCCCGAGCGGAGTCGCCATATAATCGTTGGCAGAATTCTCTTTCGACAGGGAGATGCAACTTGGCCGATAAGGCGTCGAGCCCACTCACCGCGGCGCAGTTCGAACTCGCGTCGGCGCCGCTCGAGTGCAAAATCTGGCTTGAGGGCATCGCCGGCAGCGGCAAGACGAGCGTTGGCGTTGCGCGGGTCTTGTCCTTGCTGGGGCGTGGCGTACCAGCGGAATCGGTCTTGATTTTTGTACCTCAGCGTTCAATGGCACGGCCTTACATAGCGGCATTGCGCGGATGGACGGCGCATCGAGGCGGACAAGTTTCTGTGCAGACTATCGGCAGCTTGTCCTTGCAGATGGTGGAGACCTTTTGGTTCCTGGTCGCCGGCCACGCCGGTTTCAAGCATCCGCGCGATCTGCCGAACTTCCTCAGCCTGGAACTGGTGCAGTATTTCATGGCGCGCGCGATCGAGCCGATCATTGATCAGCGAGATTATTTCAATAGCGTCAGGATTGAGCGGCCGCGGCTCTACAGCCAGATTGTCGACAATATGAATAAGGCGGCGCTTGTTGGCTTCCCGATCAGCGAGATCGCTTTCCGTTTGAAAGCGGCGCTGGCAAGCGGGGTGGAGCAGGCGCATATCTTTGATGACGCGCAGACCTGCGCCCTGGCCTTTCGCAAATACTGTCTCGATCATAATTTGCTGGATTTCTCGTTGCAACTCGAGGTCTTCCGCGATCATGTGTGGGCGGCGCCGCCAGCGCGGGCATACTTGCGCGGCCGCTGCAAGCATCTCATCGTCGACGGCGTGGAAGAAGACAATCCCGCGTCTCACTTCCTAATTCACGAACTGCTGCAAAGCTGCGAATCGGCGCTGATCATCTACGACCGCGACGCTGGCTTTCGCCGATTTCTGGGAGCGGATCCGGATAGCGCCCGCCGCTTGCGAGAAAGTTGCGAGCTGAATGCGACGCTCGATGAGACTTTCGTCATGAAGGAATCGGTAGCGGCGCTGGGCACTGGGTTGGGGGCGCAGCTCGGTCTGACCGTCAGCGTGGAAAAGGACGCTGAACCGGCGCCTGCATTGATCACGGAAGCGCACCGCTATCATCCGGCCATGGTGGACTGGGTGGCGCGGCAGGTGGACATGCTTGTGCGCGAGTGCGATGTATCGCCGAACGATATTGTCATCGTGGCGCCCTTTATGTCTGACGCGCTCCGTTTTGGCTTGGCGGAGGGCTTGACCCAGCGCGGCATCCCCCTGCGGTCGCATCGGCCATCGCGGGCGCTGCGCGACGAGCCGGCCGCCCGAACCCTGCTGACGCTGGCGCGGCTGGCGCATCCGCACTGGAACATGCCGCCGACCGATTTCGACATCGTCTTCGCGCTGATGGCGGCGATCAAGGAGCTCGACTTGGTTCGCGCCAAGCTGTTGACGGAGATGCTCTATCGGAATGGCCGGCTGCTGCCCTTTGCCGAGGTGCGCTCGACCGCGATGCAAGAGCGCATCACTTTTGATCTGGGCGGGCGTTATGACCGGCTGGCGGCGTGGATTAGGCGTTATATCGACAGCGATCGGGTCGATGCTCTTGATATCTTCTTCCGGCGGCTGTACGGCGCTTTGCTGGCGCGTGCTGGCTTCGGATTCCATGATAATGTCGATGCCGGCAATACCGCCCAGAACCTCGTCGATTCCGCCCGTGGATTCCGCTGGTCGCTCGACTTCATGAGCCGCTATGATGAGCAAATCGACTTGAGCCAGGATTACGTAAGAATGGTGGACCGCGGCGTCATCGCCAACTTCTATCTCCGGGATTGGATCGCGGATGCGGAAGAAGGGCTGTTGATCGCGCCAGCCTACACTTTCCTGTTGAACAACCGCGCGGTCGATTATCAGTTCTGGCTAAACATTGGCAGCGACGGTTGGTCACGGCGACTGTACCAGCCTTTGACCCACCCCTACGTCTTGAGCCGGGGCTGGCCGCCGGGCATGATGTGGACCGAGGAGGACGAAGAAAACCTAAGCCGCGAGACCTTGGGACGGCTGCTGCTGGCTCTGACGCGCCGCTGCCGCAAGGCGATCTATCTGGGCTACAGCGAGCTCAGCGAAAGCGGCTACGAACAGCGCGGCCTGCTCCTCGAGACGATCCAGAGTTGGCTGCGGCGCCAGGCGCGGGAAGGGGCCTATGTTTAAGCCGCGGCCCAAACAGGCGGAAGTGCTGGCTTATCGGCGCGGCTACATGGGGGTGGCGGCTGTGCCCGGCAGCGGCAAGACGGCGACGCTATCGTACCTGGCGGCGCAGCTGCTGGCGGAGACGGAACTGGCTGATGGACAAGAAATCCTTATTGTCACATTGGTGAATTCGGCTGCCGCCAATTTCGCGCGGCAGGTAAACGAGTATGTCAAGGGCGATGGGCTGTTGCCCGGCTATGGCTATCGCGTACGCACCTTGCACGGCTTGGCGAACGATATCGTCCGTGGCAAGCCAAGCGCCGCGGGCCTAGACGATCAATTCACCATTGTCGATGAGCGCGAGAGCAACGCGATCCTCGCCGATGCCGTGGAGGCTTGGGCACGCCGTTATCCGGAAGCGCCGGACGCCTACCTGGCGCCCGAGTATGTGGAAAAGGGGCACTATCGAACGCAGAAATGGGCGGAGATCTTGACCGAGACGGCGCGCAATTTCATCAAGCAGGCGAAGGATAACTTGCTGACGCCGCCGGAAGTCGACAGAATGCGCAACGCGTACTCGGGCGACCTGCTGTTGGCGGAGATCTGCGCCGAAATCTACCGTGACTATGATCGCGCGCTGGCTTATCGCGGCGCGGTCGATTTTCAGGATTTGATCCGGTTGGCGCTGCAACTATTGCGCGACGAGCCGGATTATCTGGCTTCGCTGCAGCGCAGATGGGTCGCCATCCTGGAGGACGAAGCGCAAGACAGTTCGCGGCTGCAGGAAGACATCCTGCGCATCTTGGCCGGCGAGGGCGGCAACTGGGTGCGCGTAGGCGATCCCAATCAAGCAATTTATGAGACCTTCACCACCGCCAATCCCAAATATCTGCGCGATTTTATCGCTTCAGGCGGTGTCGACGGGCGCGAATTGCCCAACTCCGGGCGCAGCACGCGCAGCATTCAGAAGCTGGCGAATCATTTGATCGATTGGTCGCTGGCGCACCCGCATCAGGCGATCCGCGAGCGCGCGCCGCTGAGCAAACCCTATATCCTGCCGACGCCGCCGGGCGACCCCCAGCCCAATCCGGTCGATGATCCGGACGCAGTCGTTTTGTACGCGGAGGCTTATAGCGCGACCAAGGAAGCTCTGGTGGTGACCGAATCGTGCCGGCGCTGGCTGGCGGCCAACCCCGAGGGGACAGCGGCGATTCTGGTGGCGCGCAATTCGCGTGGCTCAGAGCTCGTCAAATTCCTGCGTCAGTCAGGCGTTCCTTACGTCGAGAATCTCAACAGCACCTCATCGACGCGCGCGGTGGTCGGCGCCCTTTCGCGCGTAATGGGCTATTTGGCCGACCCCAAAAGCGCGGTAAAGCTGGCTGAGGTCTATCGCGTTTGGCGGCGCGATGAGCGCGATGATCCGGCGGCGGTGGCGGAGATCAAGGCGATGGCGGACACGCTGAAGCGAATCAAGAATGTGGAAGACCTGGTCGCGCCGCGCCTGGGCGACTGGCTTGAAGACATCATCGCCGAAGAGGGCGACGGAGCGCAATACGGTGACCTGCGCGATTTCCGCGAGCGGGTTGGCGCCTGGCTGCGCGCGGCTGAAATGCCTATCGACCAACTGACTCTGACGATCGCCGGCGATATATTTCGCGAAGTGGGTGAGATCGCGACGGCGCACATGGTCGCGCTCTACCTGGCCCGCCTGGCGCAGACCCACCCTTTGATGCGTCCCCCTGAGTTCGCCGCCGAGCTCTACGATATCGCCGGCAATCGACGCCGCTTCACCGGCTTGGGCGATGACGAGGGGCAATTTGACCCGGACGCGCACAAAGGCAAAGTGACGGTGACCACGTTGCATAAAGCGAAGGGGCTGGAATGGGATCGCGTCTATTTGATCTCGGTCAACAATTACGATTTTCCATCGGCCGAAGCCAACGACAGCTTCATGGGCGAGAAGTGGTTCGTCCGCGATGACCTCAACCTGTCGGCGGAAGCGCTGGCGCAGCTGGCGGCGCTGCAAACAGGGAGCGCCTATGCCGAAGGCTTCGCCAGCCTGGACGCGCGCTTCGATTATGCCGCCGAGCGCTTGCGACTGCTCTATGTCGGCATTACACGGGCGCGTAAGTCATTGACCATCACCTGGAACACGGGTAGGGGCGCAGCCACCGAAGCGACTCCCTTGCTGGCTCTGCGAACATGGTGGGAAGGCGTGCAAATGAAGGAGACGGCGCGTGAGCCTCAGCCCTGATTTCGCCTTCACGCAGGGCAGCCTGCAAGATTTCGCCGATTGCGCCCGCCGCTTTGAGCTGCGCTTCATCCGGCGCATGCGTTACCCAGCGCTGGAAACGCAGGAGCCGCTGCAATTCGAAAAGCGGATGCGCCAGGGCGCGCGCTTCCACAAATTAGTACAGCAGCATCTGCTCGGTGTGCCAGCTGAGGCTCTGGCGGCGTCCTTGAAGGATGATGCGGAGTTGTCAGGATGGTGGCAAAATTATCTGGCGCAGGGATTGAGCGGATTGCCGGCGCAGCGTTTCAGCGAGATCACCTTGCAGACGCAGCTCTGTGGTCGGCGGCTGGTGGCGAAATATGATTTGCTGGCGCTGGAAGCGGGCGGGGTGGCGATCATCGTCGATTGGAAGACGGGCGCGCGCGTTCCAGCGCAATCGAGCTTGCGCGGGCGGATGCAGACGATCGTCTATCGCTACGTGCTGGCGCAAGCGGGCGCCCACCTGTACGGCGGCGAAAGCATACCTCCGGAGCGGATTCGCATGGATTATGTCTATGTGGCGCAGGGCGCTGAGCGCCTGAGCTTTGCATACTCGGCGGCGCAGATGGGCGAGGATGAGGCGCTGCTCTCGGAAATGATTACGGCGATTGAGCGCGCCGAGTCTTTTCCGCTGACCGATGACGAGAGGCGCTGCCGCTTTTGCAGTTACCGCTCGCTCTGTGACCGGGGCGGGGCAGGGCGGCTGGAAGATTTTGATCTGGATGAATACGAGGATGAAGACGAAGACGAGGCCTTCATGCTGGACTTTGACCAGATCGCCGAGATTGAGTTTTAAGAAGAAGAGGAGCAAACTATGAAAATCGACCGCGTCCGCAGCCTGCATGTCAGCGCCGAATGGGATTATCACGAGCCGCTGGGCGAAGCCCATCTGTCCCGGCCCGAGTCCATCTACCCGGAATTGGCTGGTGACCCGAGCTGGCCCGTCAAAAATGTCGCCAGCGGACCGCCCTACCATGTCGACGCGCATTTCCTGCTCATCGATACCGATGAAGGCGCGACCGGCATCTGCGGTCCCGTCGGCGACGAAGACATTGCCATCATCAATCGCGCTTTCGTCGACATCCTCATCGGCGAGGACCCCCAGGCGATCGAGCGCATCTGGGACAAGATGTACCGCCATTCGATCCACGGCCGCAAAGGCACGCCGATGATGGCGCAGAGCAAGGTCGATCTGGCGCTGTGGGACTTGAAGGGCAAGCTTCTCAATGCGCCCGTCCATCAGCTGCTGGGCGGACCCAGCCGTTCGCGAATCCGCGCGTATGCCTCGATGCTCGGTTACTCGGTCGAGCCGAACAAGGTGGTCGAGCGGACGCGGGAGTTCCTGGCGCAGGGTTTCACCGCCTTCAAGTGGTTTCTGCCTTGCGCGCCCAAAGATGGCGAGCCCGGCATCCGCAAAAATCTGGCGGTCATCCGCGCGGCGCGGTAGGCGGCTGGCCCCGATTGCGATCTCATGTTCGACGCCTGGAGCAGTTGGAATGTGCCCTATACCTTGCGCATGATCGAGCTCTCGCGCGAGTACCGGCCCTATTGGTTTGAAGAGCCGGTCTTGGCGGATCTGATCCCGCAATACGCCGAGCTGAGGCGGGAAGCGCGCGGCGTCTTCATCACCGGCGGCGAGCACGAATACACGCGCTGGGGCGTCAAGGCGCTGCTGGATGCGCGAGCGGTCGACGTGCTGCAAGCCGATGTGACCTGGGCTGGCGGCATCAGCGAGATGACCAAAATCTGCGCGCTGGCTTCAGCTTATGACATACCGGTGATCCCGCATCACGGCGGCTGGCCTTCGACCCATCTGATCGCCTCGCAGAGTTTGACCACCTGCCCGATGCAGGAGTGGCTCATCCAGCATGGGCGGATGCCCAATGTCTTCTACAAGCACAAACTCGTGCCGGTCAGCGGGCATATCGAGGTGCCGAATACACCTGGAATCAATATGGACCTGGCGGAAGAGGGCTTGACCGTGCTGGAGGAGAAAACGCTGGCGGGCTGATGGCGAGGCAGAGACTTTCGCGCCGCGAATGGGTGGAACCGACGCCGGTCGAGGTACCTGGGCCGCTCGCCGATCTCGTCGGCGGTCATGAGTTGATTGCGCAGTATCTGGCGCGCAAGGGCATCACATCGGTGTCGGAGGCGCAGCGCTTTCTCTCGCCGGAAGCCTACCGCCCGGCCTCGGCTGATGAGCTGCCCGACATCGACCGCGCCGTCGATCGGCTGGGGCGAGCCATCCACGCCAATGAGCGCATCTTGATCTGGGGCGACTTTGATGTCGACGGGCAAACGTCGACTGCGCTGCTCTATTCGGCGCTGCGGCAGCGCGGCGCGCGCGTCAGCTACCACGTGCCCAATCGCTTCAGCGAAGGGCATGGCATTCACCTGCCGACTCTGAAACGTCATCTCGATGGCGGCATCGACTTGCTTCTAACTTGCGATACCGGCATCACCGCCAACGACGCGGTCGACTACGCTGCGAGCCGCGGTGTCGATACGATTATCACCGACCACCATGCCTTGCCGGAGGCGCTGCCGGCCGCCATCGCGGTGGTCAACCCGCGCCGCTTGCACGAGGGGCATCCGCTGCTGGAGCTGCCGGGGGTCGGCGTCGCCTACAAGCTGATTGAGGCGCTCTATCGCGGTGATGACAGCGACTCTCTGCTGGATCTGGTGGCGCTCGGGATCGTCGCCGATGTCATGGTGCAGGTGGACGATACGCGTTATCTCTTGCAGCAGGGCTTGGAGCGCCTGCGCCTGAATTCGCGTCTGGGTGTGAAGGCGATTCTGGAACGGGCGGAGATCCCCGCGGCCGAGCTTAACGAGGGGCATATTGGTTTCGCGATTGCGCCCCGTTTGAATGCCTTGGGGCGGCTCGATGACGCCAACCCGGCGGTTGAGTTGCTAACCACCGACGATTGGGCGCGGGCGCGCATCCTGGCGAACACGCTGGAAGGCTTAAACACGCGGCGCAAGTTCTTGTCGAATCAGGTCTATGAATCGGCGCTCGCCCAGATTGAAGCCCAGCCCTGGCTCTTGGATTACGCCGCGCTCGTGCTCAGCCATGACGATTGGCACAGCGGCGTGATCGGGATTGTGGCGGGGAGCCTGGTCGAAGAGTTTGGCATGCCGGTCGTGCTGATCGCGACGCCCGATGCGGTCGGGCGCGGCTCGGCGCGTTCGGTGGCGGGCGTGGATATTACCCGCGCCTTTGGTGAGGTGGCGGACCATTTGCAGCGCTATGGCGGGCACAGCATGGCGGCCGGCCTCAGCTTGCCAGCCGACAAAATCTTCCAGTTCCGCCGCGCCCTCTCGCGGGTTGTGCGAACGCAGACCGGCGACGCGCCCATAGCGCCGTCTCTCACGATTGACGGCTATTTGGACTTGGCGGACATCTCGCTGGGATTGACGGCTGATATCGAGCGCCTGGCGCCATTTGGCAACGGCAATCCACCGCTGAGGCTGGCGACGCGAAACTCGAAAGTGGCGAGCCGCAAAGGCTTGGGGCGGCGGGGCGAGCACTTGCAAATCGAAGTCGAAGACGAGCACGGGCGGAGGCAGCGGGTCATCTGGTGGCGCGGCGCGCGCGCTGAATTGCCGAAGGGACGCTTCGACCTCGCGTATACCTTGCGCACGAGCGTCTACAAAGGCGAGCGTGAAGCGCTGGTCGAGTGGCTGGATTATCGGCTGCTCGGCTCGAAACCCATTGATGTTGAGAGTGAGGAAGCCACCTACGAGCTAATGGATATGCGACAAAGCAGGTTCCCGCTTGCTGACCTGGCAGAGGCCCGGGAGCGCTATCCGGCGGCTTTGACCTGGTCTGAGGTGGAGCAAGTCGACGGCGCGGCGGATCGGCTGGGGCTGAAGGTGACCGAGACATTCATCGTCTGGACCATCCCGCCATCAGCGGAGATTTGGTCGGCGGCGCTGGCAACGGTGAATCCGGATAGACTCATTCTATTCGGCATGCGATCGTCAAGGGAGACGACGGGAAACTTCCTGGCGCGCCTGGCGGCTTTGGTCAAATACGCCGTGAACCAGCGGGATGGGAGTGCCCGGCTTGAGGCGTTGGCGGCTGCGATGGGCGAGCGCGAGCGCAGCGTGCAAGTCGGATTGCAAGTGATGCGCGCAATGGGTAAACTCGATTATCGGGTGGGCGCGGCCGGCGACTACCGGCTGGAACTGGCGGATCGGGCGCCGAGCGATCAGCTGAAGACGCTGCAAAAGCGGCTGGGATTGCTCCTGCGGGAGACGCGCGCCTACCGCAATTATTGGCAGACGATGAAAATTCAGGAATGAGGCCATGGCTTACGAACAATCAGTATCTTGGTGGTGCATCGCCCGGGACAACACCGACCTGGTCGATATGCTTCAGACTTGCAAGGCAATCGGCTATACGGCGATGGAACTGGTGCCGGTGGAGCAGTTCGCGCTGGTGCGGGATCAGGGCATGAAGATCGCGACTCATGGACTGCACTGGGGTATACCGGTCGGCATCAACGATCCGGCGAATTGGGACGACATCAAGCGCCAATCTGACGCCAACCTGAAACTGGCTGTCGAATGGGGCATTCCCTACCTGATCGCCTTTAGCGGCAATCGCGAGGGCATGGATGACGAGCGCGGCGCCGAGAATTCGATCATTCAACTTGAGCGGCTGGCGCGCGATGCCGAATCCGCCGGCGTCGTTCTGATACTCGAATTGCTCAACAGCAAGGTGAACCACCCCGATTATATGTGCGACCGAACCGCCTGGGGCGTGCAAGTGGTGTCGGCGGTGGATTCGCCCTATGCCCGTCTGCTGTATGACATCTATCACATGCAGGTGATGGAGGGCGATGTCATTCAGACGATCCGCGACAATCATCAATGGTTCGCCCACTATCACACGGCGGGCGTGCCTGGCCGCAATGAAATCGACGAGACGCAAGAATTGTATTACCCGGCCATTTGCCGCGCCATCGCCGAAACCGGCTTCAGCGGTTATATCGGTCAAGAGTTTGTGCCCCTCGGCGATTGGAAGGCGGCGCTCCAGCAAGCCTACGACGCCTGCAACGTGGACTAACGATTCAGCGCATTTAGTACGATCCCCGATGCGGGAAGCGGCGCAGCAAACCCGTCGGCTTGCGGAATTCCTGCAGCAGTGCGATCCCGCTGATGATGATGATCATGCCGACCAGCATCGTCGGCGATATTACCTCGCCCAGGAAGAGCGCGCCGCCGATGCCAGCCACAATCGGTATGATGTAGGTGGTCATCATCGCCGGTGTGGCGCCGAAACGCTTGACATTATAGAAAGACAGCAGCAGACCCAGGAAGGTGCCAACCAGCGCCGAATAGCAGAGGGCGAGCAAACCGGCGCCATCCACCGTGCTGCCATCAAAGCCGACCGTCAGCAGCGAGAAAGGCATGACGGTCAAGGCGGTGGTGAAAATGCGAATGCTGCCGACATCGTAGGCGTCGTAATGGCGCAAACGCTTGCGCGCGTATATGACCATCAGTGAGCCGGAAACCGTGCCCGTGATCGTCAGCAGATAGCCGATTGGCGCGGCGTCGGCGGCATCGGGCAAGCCGTTCTCACCGCTTAGCGCCAGCAGCAGCGCGCCGCCCATCGCCAAGCTGACGCCGAGGATCTGCCGGCGATTGAGCGCTTCTTCCGGCAGCATGAAATTCGCCAGCAGCACGGTAAGCGCCGGTCCGGTCGCCAGCAGCAAGGAGGCGACGCCGCTGGACAGATATTGCAGCGATGTGACGACGCAGGTCATGGGAATGGCGGTGCCGAAGACGCCGAGCAAGGTCGCGCGTTTCCAAAGCTCGGGGTCGCGAGGCAGGCGGCGGCCCGTCGCCAAGGAATAGACCGCCAGCGCCAACATGCTGGAGATGATCATGCGGATGCCGATGTAGGTCGTGGGTTCAAACTGGCCCACGCCGAAGCGGGACACCACCAGCGACGAGCCGAAGAAGAATGCGAGCAAAACAACATAAGGTAAGGCGGCGATATTCAAATGAGGCGACCCCGCGTGGATGAGCGAACAAGCGGCGAGTTTACAGCAGAAGGTTAGGCAATGTAATGGGTAGAAGTCTGCGCGGGGCAGATAGTCGTGCGGAAGCTAATGCGGGATGGCGCTTAATTCAGCGAGAACAGCGCATCAAGCTCCAGCCTGAAGCCGGGCAAGACGGGCTGTCCGTCAAGAGCGCCGCCGGGGCCGACTGTTTCGCTGCTCGTCTTCTCGTCGTCCAAGCGCCATACTTCGACGGTCTCGTCGTCCGGGTTCGCGTGCCAAACCAGCGCCGTGCCGTGCCGCAGATAAACTTCGGCTTTGCGCCGCAGTTCGGGCATTGTGTTGCTTGGTGACAAGACTTCGACGGCTAAATCCGGCATCACGGGCACAGAGCGCGCGGGAAACGGTTGCGGCGCCCTTTCGCGATGAACAAAAGCGACATCCGGTCCAAGCAGCGTTGTTCGGGAATCCGGCGGGTGATAACCGGTTTCTGTGGTTACTCGCCCCAACTCCCGCTCAAGTACATATGTCCAAAGAAAATGCGCAATTAGTGAGGCTATTAGACCGTGCACACCACCAGGTCGCGACATGAAAAGCAGTTCTCCGTCGATGAGATACAAGAACTTGTGTTCGTTCTCCGGCAATTGTGACAGCCGCCAAACATCGTCAATGGTGTAAACTCGGTCTCGGACGATCATCTTCGCCCTTCCTTTCCGAATCTGTCACTCCGCATTATAGTCGACTGCAATCAAAATCCCAAAGCAACCATTTCATTTGCCAACCACGTTCGAAAGTTTCGGAGGCAATCAAATTACAGCCGCCGGCGCGGCGCAGCGTATGCTTCGGGCGTGCCCATCGCATCCATCCAGCGTACGAACTTGGCGTGCATTATCTGGCAGATATCGGGTCGCTCTGCCGCCAGATTGCGCTGATGCCCGGGGTCGTTGACCGCGTCGTACAGTTCTATCGGTTCGCCTTCAAGGGCGTAGAGGAAATCCCATTCGCCATCCCGAATTGTACTGGGCGACACTTCAACCACCACCCGTTCGCTGTCGTCAACGATGAGCGTGGTGTTGCCAGCAGTATCGATTAGAGATTGCGATGTCACCACGATCTCATGCAGTCGGTCAACCTCGCCGCGCGCCAGTGGCAGCAGCGAACCCGCCTGAACACGTGCGGGGATGTCGATTCCCGCCAATTCCAGCATGGTCGGCATCATATCGGGGATGCTGACCAAGCCGTGAACCCGTCGATGGTCGTAGCCAGGGACCTTGGCGATGAGCGGCACGTGGGTGATTTCGTTGTGTTTGGGGCTTCGGTAAGAAATCGCGCCCTGCTTAAAACGCGCCATCGCTTCCATCACCGGAATCGTGTTATCGGGCCAGCGGAAGCGGCTCTTGCCGAAGACGCCGAATTCGCCGAAGTAAAAGCCGTGGTCGGAGACGAAGAGGATGGCAGTGTCGTCATATATGCCGAGGGATTTTAGCCGGTCAAGTAGCAAGCCGAACCAGCGATCGACCATGGTGATTTCGCCCATGTAAGTCGCTTTGGCGATTTCAAGATCGCGCTCGCTGTAACCGGCCTCTTCCCAGTCCCAGTACGCGGGGTAAACTTGCTCGCCCGCGTAATCCGGAAGGTAAGGCTTGACGTAATGCGCCGGCGGGTCCCAGGGTTCATGCGGATCCCAGGCGTCGATGTAGAGGAAGAATCTCTCTTCGTAATGGCGCTCGAGCCAATCCATCGCGGTCTTGAAGGTCTGTGGCGCAAAGCGGTCGTCTTCTGCTTTCCAGAGGCTGGTGACATCAGGTCGGCCCGATGCCTCGCGCTGGCCGCGGATCCAGATGAAGTCATCAAAGCTGCGGTCGTAGCCATAGCCGTTGCGAATGAGGAAGGGCGTATCGCCGATGCCCATCGTCGTGTAGCCCGCCTTCGTCATCAAGCCGGCGAGCGTGATCTCGTCTTGCGGCAGCGGTCCCCAGGTCAGATAGGTGAAGGTGAAGCGGCCCGTGGCGATATCGGCGCGCGTCGGCACGGTGGGGAAGGAGGCGGCGTGGCAGTCTTCAAAGACCAGCGCTTCTTGGGCGAATTGTGTCAGGTATGGAGCAATCACTTGCTCGTTGCCATAAGTCGGCAGGTGGTCCGCTCTCAGCGTGTCGGTGACGACGCAGATGATGTTCATGTCTAGGTTCTCCTGGCGTTCATTGATGCATAGGTAGCTTTCTTCGATTCGAGCATTACGTGTAGGGGCGACTCTGTCAGTCGCCCGCATTCCACACCATTTCGGATTTGGGCGACCCAACGCCGCGCGCAGACAACGTGGATCGCTAGCCCCTACAATCGCCGGCGGTTAGGGCGATTCACAGAATCGCCCCTACAAACGACTCTAACGTGAGCCTACCCCTTCACAGCGCCGGACGCGAGCCCGCGGATCAAGTACTTCTGGAAGAATATGATCACGACCAGGATCGGCAGCGTGACCGATACGGAGCCGGCGGCCGCCAGCGTGACGTGCCCCGGATCTTCGCCGCCGGTGAATTGCGCGATGCCGACCGGCAGCGTCCAGTTGATCTGCGTCAAGATGCGCGCCAGCAGGAAGTCGTTGTACGCCAGCAGCAAGGTGAACAAGCCGGTGGTGATGATGCCGGGCCACATAATCGGCACGATCACCGAAATGAAGGATTTCAGCCGGCTTGCGCCGTCGATCATGGCCGCCTCTTCAATCTCTCGCGGTATCTCCATGAAGAAGCTGCGCAGCATCCAGATGGTGAAGGGCTGATTGACCGCCACCAAACAGAAAATGAGCAGGATATGGGTATCGTACAAGCCGGACAACTGACCCAGATAGTAGAAGGGCAGCACCAGCGCCAGGCTCGGCAGCGAGCGGAAAGCCAGCGCGACCACCAGTATATAGACGGAGACGACATGCCGGAAACGCGCCAGCCCATAGCCAGCCAGCGCGCCGATACTCAGGGAGACGCACAAAGTGCCGACAGTGACGATCACGCTATTGATCAGGTAATCATAGAACTCGGCGGTATTGACGATATCGGGCAGGGCCACTGCAACAATGACGCCGGCAAAGATGCAGCCGATGTATACAACTGAATTGGGCGCCGGGATGCGATTGGCGGAGAGCGCAACGACGACCAGGACGAAGAAAATGAGGATCAGTGCCAAGCCATAAGGCGCGAAAGCTTCCGGCGTCATATTCAGCCAGAGTTCCGAATAATTGTCGCCGGTGGGCGTGAAAACGAAGCGCGGGATGCGGGCGTTCGCGTCTTTCGGCAGCTTGACGGAGTTCATAATCGTCCAGGCAAAGGGCAGGACGTTATACACCGTGAATAGCGCCAGCGCGATATAGATCAAGAATCTCGCAATCGGATTGTCTGTCCGTGTCATTAGTCTTCCTCCGTCTGTTCGCGATAGGTCATGACGAGGAATGGTATCAGGACGACGAAAATGCCGAGCACTGTGAGCACACTCATGGCATTGGCTTTGCCTAAGCGCCCGAAGCTAAGCGCGACTTGAAAGTTGTAATACATGATCGTTTCCGCATCGTATATTGGGTTCTGCTGCGTCAGGACGAAGACGCTGTCGAAGACGCGATAGGCATCCATGATCGAGATCAGCCCGATGAAGATAAATAGCGAGCGGAGATGGGGAATGGCGACATGCCAGAGCTGTCGCAGCCAGGTGGCGCCGTCAACCCGCGCTGCTTCCAGTGATTCTTGCGGCAACGTCTGCAAGCCGGCGAAGAGCACAATCATGGCGAAGGGCGTCGCCGTCCAGATGCTATGGAATATGATCAGCAGCGGCACCGTCGTGCTGTTCATGAATAGACGGTAGTCGAAGAGCTGCTGCATCCAATACCAGTAAGGTCCGCCGCGATCGAACATGTCGCGGAAGATCAGCGTGCCGACAACCGGGGTCATGACGAAAGGCACGAGCGCCGCGGCGATGAAAATCCCTCGATAACGCGTAATCTGATCAAGCAGCAGGGCGAACAACAAGCCGAGCACGATGCGCGCGGGCACCGCGATGGCGATGAAAATCAGCGTGAATTCCAGCGAATCCCAGAACTCGGGATCGTTCAAGACCTGCTCGTAGTTCTGAAAGCCAATCCAGAGCGGCTCATCGAGATTGCGAAAGGTGATGAAGTGCATCCCCAGTACGATCGAGGCCAGCAAGGGTAGGGTCATCAGCGCGAGCATGATGAAGACGCTGGGACCGACAAAGAAACTGAATGTTCTTTTATCCATAAGCAAATCTCCTAATTCTGTTGCGCGGCAATGGCGGCAATCATGTCGAGAACAGCGGCGATGACGGCGTCCGGCCGCTCGCGGAATACTGCGTGTCCCGCCTTTATCGGGATGACCTTGCCCCGTGTGGACAGCCCTGCCTGCTGGTACTGCAGGGCGCGCCACATTTGGCCCAGGTTCTGCGAATAAGGGTCCTCGCCCCACCAGTCGATAGTCGCCACGATAACGGTCAGAGGCAGATCACCCAGATCGCCCTTGGAGCGCACCTGAGCGTCGCTGGCGATGAGATACTGATTCTGCCAATAATATGTCCACCAATAGTTGGGATTATTGAGCAAGAGCTTCAAATAGCGCTGGCCATATTGTTGGAGTAATTCAGGCGTCAGCCAGTCGGCGATGTCGTCTTGTGTCAGCGTCTTGGCGCCGGCTTTCTCCGCGAACTGTCGCACGATTTCCATCCGCTCAAATTGCTCTCGCGTATAGCGCCCGGGGTAGGCTTGCGTCGCCCAGAGGTCGTAGCCGGGCGGGATGGCATCCATCAGGATCAGGCCAGCAACGCGCTCACGATGATCGCAGGCGAAGATCTGGGAGACAAGCCCGCCCCCCGACCAAGCCAGCAGGATGAACGGCTCGTACTCGTTTATCGCGTCCAGCAGCGCGGCGAATTCATCGGCTTCGCTTTGGGCGCTGCGGTCGCTATCGGCGGGGTCGCTCCAGGCGATGCCGGCGCGGTCGTAGGCGCAGACGCGCGTGCGTGCAGCCAGCGCTTCTTGGAATTTCCCCCAGCCTAGGGTTGTCCCGAGCCAGCCGTTCTCCAGCCAGATGGTTGGGCTTCCGTTGCCCTGTTCGACAACATGAACGCGGCGGCCCTCGACGTCAATGAGATTGCCGAGCGGTACGCCGAGATCGAGTGATGCCGCCGGAAACTGCGCTGCCATGTGATTGCCAACCTTTGGGTGTATCCCTAAAGCGGAGGCGCAACTGGTGACGCTCTACTTGTTGGCGAAGGCCACAATATGCCGCTCTAACAGAACTGGCGACATCGTTAGACAAATGACCCCTCCTCTCACTGGGAGAGAAGGGGTCAAAACATGTTAATGCGACTAACCCTCGATGAATCCCTGAGCCGTTGCTTCGGCAGTGTATGCGTCGGCGGCTGCGTCCAGCAATTCAGCGGCGCTCATCTCACCTTTCGCGATCTGCGGCAGCCACTGATCCCATACCGGGTTCAGTACGGCGCCGATCGCGGGTACCGGCGTGCCTTCGACGCCGCCAGCGATAGTGGCGAAGACAGCCGGCAGATAGCGGGCGTCGGCTTTGGCGGCCACGGCTTGGCGCGTGATCACGCCGTAGTTGGAGCCGCGCAGCATGGTTTCCTCGTCCATCGCTTCCAGGATGACCTTGAAGACCAGATCCGGATCGTCATCAATATTTGCCGGTATGCCCAGGCCTGCGCCGGTGCCGCCCGTTGCGCCGTAGAGTCCGTCTTCTGTCGCTTTGGGCGCTGGCGCAAACTCGATGCCGCCGACGAAATCCGAGAAGTCCGGATCATCCATCGCGGCAGCGCGGCTGGCCCAGGTGAATGCCATCGCCAGTTCGCCGGTTGCAATGCCGATTTGGCTGTCATCGATGCTGTAGGTCAAGCCTTCTTCGCCCATGCAGGCGTCGACGATCTCAACCAGCTTCTCCAGCGCCATTACGCCTTCGTCGCTGTTAAAAGCCGGCGTCATGTCATCATTGAGTGGCTTTCCACCGAAAGCCAGCAGCATATCGCCGAATTCGATGCGCCAAGCCCAGCCGGCGTGCAGCTGTGTCGTGAAGGGGATGACGATGCTGTCTTCGGCTTGGAGCACGCCGCAAGCCGCGATCACATCGTCCCAGGTTTCCGGTACGTCAATGCCGTGCTTCTCCAGCAGGTCCGGACGATAGAACAGGTGGCGCGTATTCTGTTCCATCGGCAGGCCGTAGATATTGCCATCTACCGTCATGTCGCCGATGCCCAGGATGTCTGAGATCTGATATTCGTCTTCGTATTTGTCGATCAGATCGTTCAGCGGCATCATCCAGCCTTCAGCGACGTAAGACTCGATATCGCCTTGAGTGACCATGATGATGTCGTAGGGAGACGTGCCGCCGGCGCCCAATGCCAGGCGGAGCTGGTCATGCGCCGAGCCAGAATCGAGCAGCTGCGTATTCACGTCGATATTGTCGACAGCATTGCATGCTTCAAGCTCATCGGCGTAGAAATCAATAATGGGGTAGGTCCAACCGATCATGTTAATCTGCGCGGCCGTTTCCGGCGCCTCGATCATGCAGCCGCCCATATCTTGCGCGGCGGCCGGCAGCACGAGCGCCAACAGCGCCAACAATAAGAATGCCTTCTTCATGGAAAGTCTCCTTCGTAGATTAGATACAGATGTCTTGCGCAAAAGTGCGAAAACCAAAGTGGTAAACGCATCATACGCTGGAGTTTAACGCATCATTGGCGCGATTCCAAACCTGTAGGCTACTCGCGGCGTGAATTTCCAACCCTCGCCTCCCCCCGGCATAATGGGTCTTGTAGGGGCGACGCACCATGTCGCCCGTTCCCGCCTCCCGTGCCTCTAGGGGCGAAACTTGTCTCGCCCTCTATCTGAATTCTTTATGTCAAAAAAGGGGCGAGTCACCGCCTCGCCCCTACGAAATGTTGGTATATCGACCGACGCCCGCCGGCGCAACTTGTGTGTTGTAGGGGCGACATTGTATGTCGCCCACATGCGCCATTTCAGATAATCGGGCGATTCACAGAATCGCCGCTACAACGTATAGACCGTCGTTCGCCTTAGCGACTGCTACGGCATATAATTTGCGAGTAACGGCAGGCGAGGATGGGTTTTCGCAAATGGCGCATTGGCGCCTCTTGCAAAAGCGTCCGCACATTTGAGGCTCGAGATATGGGTAGCAAAAACAATGAACACAATGTGGATGAAATCGTCGCCGAGGTCAGCGAGCGCGGCTACTGCTTTGTGCCCTCCGTGATCTCGCCGGAGAAGGCGGACGAAGCGCGCATCGCATTGGAGCGGCTGCTGGCGGCGGAAGCGACTGATGAGATACGCGCGGCCAAGACGCAGCGCGTCGGCGGCATCGCCTACAAGCATCCGATCTTCGCCGAGCTGCTGGCGCATCCGCTCATCGTATCGATCTGGCAGAATTACCTGGATGACGATGCTGTCATCTGTTCTACCTGGTCCGCCAACACCGCCTATCCCGGTTTCGACCAATATGGCTGGCATCCCGATTATCCCTACTGGTGGATTAACCAGCCCTGGCCGCTGGAGCAGGTCTGCGGGCAGACGATATGGCTGCTGGATGACTTCACGGAGGAGAATGGCGGGACCGGCTTTATGCCCGGCAGCCACTTGAAGGGGCATCCGCCACCCAAGGCGTGGAACGATGAGTGGCCCGCTGACGCGCAGATCTTGACGGGACGCCGCGGCGGCGCGCTGGTTTTTCATGGCGCGATGTGGCACACCGCGCGACCCAACCGAACGGCCAAAGCTCGCAGCGCATTGCTCGGCATGTATACGCGTCCCTTCTTTTTGACGCAGGAAGACATGCTGGCGCAATTGGCTAAAGTGGAGGATCCATCAGAGTTGGTTCGGCAATTAATGGGCGCAAAGCGGCATCAACCGGGCATCATTGGCGGCTGATGCGTCCTGGAGATTAGAGTTGGCGATACTCTCGGTACCATTCCCAGGTCTGGCGCAGTCCATCGTGGACGGAGACGGAGGGCGAGAAGCCCAGCAGTACGCGCGCTTTGCGATTGTCGCAGAAGGTGATCGGCGGGTCACTCGGCGGTGTGGATACAAACACAGTATTGATACGATTGCCGGCGTAATCCTCGATGATCTCAACGAAGTCTTTCAGTGATATTGGCGCGCCGCAGCCCAGGTTGATGATTTCGTAGCCGAGCGGGCGGTCGAGCGCGGCCAAGACGCCCTGTACCGCGTCGGCGATATAGGTCCAGTCGCGGTGGATATCGCCGCCGTTGAATAGCTTGATGTCTTCGCCAGTCCGCGTCGCGTCCATCAGCCGCCAAGGCATCATATCCGGGCGTCCGGCAGGACCATATACATTGAAGAAGCGCAACGCCGTCACCGGCATGTCGACGAGGTTGTGATAGGTGTGGGCGAGCAGTTCAGCGGCGCGTTTGCTCGCGGGATAGGCCGCCAGCGGTCGGTCGGCGCTGTCCGTCTCGACAAAGGGCAGAATCTCCGTCTTGCCATAGACGGAGGAGGTTGAGGCCAAGACGAACTGCTCGATCCTGACCGCCTTTGACGCTTCCAAGAGATTTAGCGTGCCAGTGACGTTGACATCCATATAGAGGCGCGTCTGCTGGACGCTTTCGCGCACGCCAGCCATCGCCGCCAGATGCGCTACGTGGGTAATGCCATGCTCGGCGAATAGGCGGTCAACCAGCGTCTGGTCGCGGATGTCGCCCTCGATGATGACGCAGTTGTAATAGTTTCGCAGGCGCTCGGCATTGCGGCGCTTGATGGCTGGGTCGTAATAGTCGTTGAAGTTGTCGATGATGACGGCGCGGTCGCCACGTGAGAGCAGCGCTTCAGCGACATGCCCACCGATGAAGCCGGCGCCGCCCGTTACCAGATAAGTCATGCTGATTTCTTTCGCTTTGGATACTCAAGGAATTGCCTCAAGCTATCCAAACTGTACACCAATCGCCGACTTGTTCATCACCTAGAAAAAGGAAAACCCGCTCGTACGGCTGAATGCGTCAACTGCGAGCGGGTTGGTTTGTCCGAAAGTTATGTGCCAGCAGCTAGTTGGATGTGCGGTTCGCCTCGGTCTTAATCTGGTGCTCATGACCAGGCTTGTCAAATCGAGTTCCCTTTTTCTTCAGCCTGTTATGACGGTCAAGAAAAGCGAAGATGGCGATATATCCTATTATCAGTACAACGACGTAAATGATCATCCACTCCGTTGACCACATTGTCATGATGGCGCCTCACTTTATGGTGAAACTCGCAGCTTGTACTGAAGAAATCCACATATTAAGCAACTTAACATGCCTAATATCAAACCCAATATCGCAATTGAGCGTATCGGAATATCGGGATCATCCGCGCGCAGATTCATGAAAATTATACCATATATGACACCGCAGAACAGCATTGCCGGGATAAGCAAAGTTGTCAGTCGCCGGTAGAATCCGCTACTGAAAACGGAATTCGTAGATTTCTCAAGTTCATTCCTGGTCGAAGCAAGCAATACCAGTGATAGCATATATAGCTCTGTGCCACCAAGGATATTCTGAAATTGTATTGGCTCACCCTACATAACGGACAAAAGGAACGCAATTGATATTGGAAAGAGAGGAACGATAATAGAGTAACTAATCCAAGTCGTCATGCGCCATTGCTCTACAGAAGACATCTGATCGACTGATATGTTTGCAGAGAACAGTATGACACAGGCCGTCGTCGAAGACAATTGTGCGCATTTGGCATTGCCGGTCACTCGGTTTCGCAAGCAAGGCCAACCAGAATCGCCTCCAATTCGGCATAAGACTCAATCCGCACCAGCCGATTGCGGATGCGCCGCGAACCCGGCTCATCGAGTTGATACTTGCTGATTTGCCCGCGCATTTCGCGCACGGCAACCTCCTCGGGCAAGCGCGTGGTCTCCAGCGTCAGTTGCGCATGACGAAACGCTATCAGCGCGCGTTCGGATCGAGAGGGCTCGGGGAGCGCGACGCCGGTTTCCAGGTAGTATTTGATGTGCTGGAATAGCCAGGGACGTCCTAGAGCGGCGCGCCCAATCATTACGCCGTCGCAGCCGGTGTATTCGAGCATGCGGCGGGCGTCCGCGCCGGTATGCACATCGCCATTGCCGATGATCGGCATTTGTCGGGCAGCGTCTTTGACGGCGGCGATCACATCCCAGTCGGCCTCGCCGCCGTGACCTTGCCCGGCGAAGCGCGCGTGAACGGCGACTGCCTGCGCGCCGACCGCTTCCGCCGCCTTCGCGAAGGGAACTGCGGTGACGACGCCATCTTCAAAACCGCTGCGGACTTTGACGGTGACCGGCACATCGACCGCCTTCACCACCGCCTCGACCACCGCGGTGGCCGCCTTGACATCGCGCAGGAGAGCCGCGCCGCCGCCTTTCCTGGCGATCTTCGGCACCCAGCAGCCCATGTTGATATCGACGATGTCGGCGCCATGATCAACCACGACGCGGGCCGCTTCCGCGACGACCTGCGGCTCGACCCCGAAGAGCTGCGCGGCGACCGGCCGCTCGTCGGCGCGCCAGTCAAAGCGCTGGGTGGCGCGCTCGCGCGAATTCTTGACGATGTTGCTGCTGATTAATTCGGTGCAGACGAGGCCGCAGCCGCCAAAATCACGGCAAAGTCGGCGCAGGGCATAATTCGTATGCCCAGCCATCGGCGCCAGGAATAGCGGCGTATCGATGGCGATGTCGCCAATGCGAAGGGGCTTGAGAGCGGTCTGCGTCGCCAGCATGAGTCGTCGATTCAGAGCAATTCTTCGGCCAGGAAGCGCAGGGCGTCGAGCGAGAAAACGGTGACATTCAGCGTCGTGACTGGCGAATCGCGCCAGATTTGCAGGCGGTCGCGGATTCGCGCTTTCGAGCCGACCAGGGCGACCGCGTCCACCAGCGCGTCGGGCACGGCCATGATCGCCTCGCCCTTGCGCCCTTCCAAGAAGAGATCCTGAATCGTATCGGCGGCTGCATCAAAGCCATAGCGGCAAGCCAGGTCGTAGTAGAAATTCCGGCCTTTGGCGCCCATGCCACCGATATAAAGCGCCAGGACCGGTTTGATCTGATTGCGCGCCGGCTCCAGGTCATCGTCGATCACGACCGTGACTGATGCCGCGATATCGAAGTCGCATCGGCGCTTGCCTGGGTCCGCTTTGGCGAAGCCCGCGTCGACAGCCGCCGCGTAGGTCTCCTGATAATGCGCCGGCGAGAACAGCATGGGCAGCCAGCCGTCAGCGATCTCGGCGGTGAGCGCGACATTCTTGGGGCCGATCGAGGCCAGATAAATGGGCATATCGACCCGCCCGTGAATGATGCTCTTCAACGGCTTGCCCAAGCCGGTCGCATCGGCACCAGCGTAGGGAATCTGATAATGCTCGCCCTGATGTACGAGGGGCTCTTCACGTTCGAGGATCTGACGTACGATGGCGACGTATTCGCGCGTTTTTGCCAGCGGTTTGCCATAGGGGCGCCCATGCCAGCCTTCCACCACTTGGGGACCGGAAAGGCCCAGACCGAGCAAGAGGCGCCCGCCGGAGAGTTGATCCAGGGTCATCGCGGTCATCGCCGTCATCGCCGGGCTGCGCGCGGGCATCTGCATGATGCCGGTGCCCAATTTGATCTGCTTGGTCAGGGCGCCGATCCAAGCCAAGGGCGTGACGCAATCCGAGCCGTAGGCTTCCGAAGTCCAGACGGCGTGATATTCGAGGCGATCGGCTTCCAGGATGAGTTCCAGCGGCAGCTCAATGCGCCCGCCTGAGTAGCCGACCATCAGTCCTAATCGCATAACAAGCCTCCGTTTTCGAAATATGCCCGATTGCCAAATCAGCAGTGCAATGTTTCGGTGACTGGAACAGCGCAATTCATGCGCCACTCCGCCGGCGCTCCGCCCAAGTCCTCACCCGCGCTACCACCCATCGCATCCCAATGATCATCGTTGCCGCGATAGAATTGAAGGCGACGTCAATGAGCTCAAAGACGCGGTTGGGCAGCAGCGACTGAACGCCCTCGTCAAGCCAGCCCAAGCCTAGCGACATGACCAGCGCGAGCAGGGCGGGGGCGGGAACCCGGCGTCCATTGTCTCGCCGCTCCAACAGCGCTTCATGGACCAGGGCGGCCACCAAAGCGTATTCGAATAAATGAGTGCGCTCCTCCCAAGACCCCATTCGCAGCCAAGCCAGCAGATAGACGGTGAGGATGCCAGCGCCAACCGCGATCTCCGCGCGCGCCAGCCGCTTGTCGATGAAGAATACCGGAATCACGACCAGCAGCACAATGATGACGAATACGAGATTGTTGCCGACATTGTTGAGAATGCTCTCGCCGAGCGCGGCGACAATGGCCGGTGCCTGACCCAGCGTGGCGTAAATCGCTGCCAAGACGATGGCAAGCGCGAGCCAGAGCCGGCGCTCTCGTTTTGAAGTGAAGAAAGGCATCACCTTCACCGATTCAATGAACGTGTCAGATTGCAGAAGATTCTAGTTGAAATTGCTGCATTAACCAGATTGTTGAGTGAAGCGGCCTATGCGCAGACTGATTCACGGCTGATGCAGGCGGAGATTGATTTCGCGGCTTTGACTTATCTTTGCGCTACAGCTAATATCCTCAACTGACCGACAGCCCCATAAGACAAGAGAAATCGGAATGAATGGACAAGAACTGATAAAGGCATTGCGCGCCGGGCAGCGAGTTTACGGCACGGCGATCTATTCGCCTTCGCCGATCTGGCCGCGCGTGGTGCACAACCTCGATCTCGATATGGTATTCATCGACACTGAGCATACGCCGCAAGATCGCAACATGATTTCCTGGATGTGCAACGCCTTCGCCGCGCTCAATCTGGCGCCGGTGGTGCGCATACCCGAGCCCGATCCTTATCTGGCGCAGATGACGCTGGATGGCGGCGCGCACGGCATCATCGCGCCCTACATCGAGCATCCTGAACAGGTCAAGGAATTGGGCGGCGCGGTCAAATTTGGTCCGCTCAAGGGGGACAAGCTGCGGGCGGCGCTGGATGGCGAAGCGGAACTGGAACCGGAGCTGGCGGACTATCTGGCAGCGCGCAACGCCAACAAGGCGCTATTCGTCAATATCGAGAGCGTGCCCGCGTTGGAGCGGCTGGACGAGATTCTGCAGTCGCCCTGGATCGACTGCGTGCTGGTGGGGCCGCACGATCTGTCATGCAGCCTCGGTCTTCCCGAACAGTATGACCACCCGGTCTTTGACAGGGCGATCCGAAGCATCATCAGCAAATCGCGCGCGGCCGGCGTCGGGATTGGCATCCATCACAACTTCACCCATCACGAGATCGAGTGGGTGAATGCCGGCGCTAATCTGGTCATGCACAGTTCTGATATCTCGTCGTTTAATCGCGCGCTAACCGCCGAATTTAAACGCATCCGCGAAGAGACGGGCGATGTCGGGCAGATCGTTGACGAAAACGTTCACTTCTGAGTTGCTAATACTGGGCCTAGGGGCGACACTGGCATCGCCCGGATTCGGCATGATAAACGGGGAGGGCGAGACGAGCCTCTCCCCTTCAACGTTCTATTAGATTGAGTGGAAGCAGACCCTAATGTACAAGATTTGGTTCGAAAAGACGGTGCCGGATGCATACCGGCATATGTTTGAGGATATCGCCGATGGCATCTGCCCGGGCGATCACGCGAAGAGCGATCCCTACCATCTGCTGGAGCAAGCGCACGGCGTGGTAGGGGGCGGGGCGGCTTGGGATGGTCCCGCGTTGGATCGGGCGCCGAACCTGCTGATCATCGCGCGCACTGGGGTCGGCTACGACACGGTCGATGTGCCGGCTTGCACCGCCCGCGATATCGCCGTGGTCAACGCGCCGGACGCGCCCACCATCTCGACCGCGGAACAAGCGGTTACGCTGATGATGACGGTGGCGCGGGACATTAAGGGAATCACCAACGAGCTCCAGCGCATGCTGGATAGCGGCGTCCGCAAAGACATCTGGGGCGGATACGTGGCATGGGAGATGCACAACACGCAGCTCGGCATTGTCGGCTTGGGGCGCATCGGCGGTCATGTCAGCGGCATTGCCAGGGCAATCGGTATGCATGTGGTCGCTTATGACCCCTATATCAGCGATGAGCGCTTCGCCGCGCTGGGCGTGGAAAAAGCGAATTCGCTTGAGGAGCTGCTGGCGGATTCGGACTTCGTCTCGCTGCACCTGCCGCTCAATGAAGAGACTTACCAGCTGATGAATGCCGAGCGCTTCGCCCAGATGAAGCCGGGTGCGGTCTTCATCAATGTCTCGCGCGGCGGGCACGTGGACGAAGCGGCTTTGACGGCGGCGCTCGATAAGGGGCATCTCTTCGGCGCCGGATTGGATGTGACCGACCCTGAACCGCCGCTGGCGGGCAATCCGCTGCTGGGCCGCGACAACGTCGTCATCACGCCGCATGTCGCCAGCGCCACCGTAGCGGGCCGGCCGCGCCTGACCATTCATGCGCTGGAGCAGGTTGTGCAGGTGCTTCGTGGCGAGCGGCCGCCGCACCTGCTCAATCCCGAAGTCTGGGAAGCGGTGCGGGCGCGCTGGGAAGCCACCCGAGGCGGATAGCCGATGTCGGCCTTTGAATCCAACGGCGTCAAAGCGACATACGACTTGCTGGCGCCGGACGGCTCCGAGATTCGCCTGCTGCACAGCCTCTCTGGCGCGAGCGTTGTGCATTGCGCGCTGCCGGTCGGCCGGGTCTCGATTCCGGTGAGGCATCGCACGGTCGAGGAAGTCTGGTATTTCCTGGCTGGGGAAGGGCAGGTCTGGCG
>WTGC01000165.1 GCA_011523705.1 Chloroflexota bacterium
GGGTCGCGTAGACACAGACCCGTCGGGAGGGGCCGGGGGAGGGGTAGACCCATTAAGCGGCAGGCAAAGCGCAACAGCGGACAGACCTTGTAGGGGCGAGCCGGTGGCTCGCCCGCCGAAGCGCGCCGCAGTTAGAACCTCATCAAGCGCGCCCGCCAAGATCGTATTCCATTCGCTAGCGGATGCGCGTACAATCACCTGTTAGCCGAAAGGAATGCGCCCAGTTGACGGAACTCAAGCCCTGCGTCCGCTGCGAGCAGGAACTGCCCCCATCGGCTTTTGCCGATCCGGAGAATGTCTTTTGCGTGGATTGCACCGAAGAGATCGTCAGCATCGTGCGCAGCAAGTACAGCGCGATAGAGGCGGCGCATTTCCGCGCCAAGCTGCGGCGCCGCTCGCGCGATGCGATGGAAGAGCTGCGGCGGAAATTGGGTTAGGAGTTTTCCCCCTCATCGCGGCAAAGTAGAACCGTTGTAGGGGCGAGCCGGCGGCTCGCCCGTACGCACGAAGATATCTTGGAAGCGGGCTAGGGCCGGCCGGCGTACCGATTGAAGCCCATGACATCTTTACCGCTGGCGAGGATGGCGGTATGCCCCGGATGCAGGTGACTGTCCTGGAAGATATGGACAAAGGGCACGGTGACGCGGACGGATAAACCTAGCCGGCGCTTCTGTGACGTGTTTTTGCTTGAGGCATGCAGCAGACGCTCGCTGAAAAGGAAAAATTCGCCGGGTTTCAATTCCATGTTGACCGCTCGCTTCTCGTCGTAAGCGGCGGGATCCACCATTTCCGCGATCGCCATTTCGTTGGGCGCGCGCCCGTGCGGCAAGGATTGGCGGTGCGAGCCGGGGATGATCCGCAGGCAAGCATTTTCGACGGTCACATCGTCGATCGCGATCCAGGCCGAGATATTCACCGGCGGCTCGATGGGCCAGAAGTTGATGTCCTGGTGCCAGGGGATTTCGGCGCCGCCCGGTTCTTTCAGCCAGAAATTGGTCGTCCAAACGACCAGGTCCGGACCAAGCAAGCCAGCGATGCGCTTGATGATGGCGGGATGCGCCGCCAGGTCGTAGACGGACCCGTTGTCCATGTGGCGCGATTGCATCGGGCGGCGCGGGTTGGGACCTGCGCAGCCGAGAACATTCGCGTCAATCGCCTCGCGGATGGGCGCCATTTCCTCAGGAGACATGGCGGCGTAGGGTCCCAGGTAGCCATTTTCGACGAAGAAATCGACTTCGGCGCGGGTTAGGTGGTTGGTGTCGTGCATTCGTATTCCCTTCATGGAGCGAGCCCATACGCTCATACATTGTTCTCGATTCAGTGGGCGAGCCACCGGCTCGCCCGTACACACGCTGCTGGAGTGGCGGGCGACACAAGGGGCGCGTAGACACCGCCCGCCTGTCGCCCCTGCGATTCCAATTTGGCGGGCACTTAAGGGCGGCCGGCGTAGCGATTGAAGCCCATGACGTCTTTTCCTTTGGCGAGAATGGCGCTGTGGCCCGCATGAAGGGGCGCGCTGTCCTGGAAGACATGCACGATGGGCAGGGTCACGCGGATTGATATGCCGAGCCGGCGTTTGTCCGATGTATTGACGCTGGAGCGATGCAGCGTGCGCTCGCTGAAGATGAAGAATTCGCCCGGCTCTAACTCCATGTTGATCGTGTCCGCCGCGTCAAAGGCGGCAGGATCGGCCATTTCACCAAAGGCGACGCCCGCTTCCGCTCTGACATGGGACAGTGAAACGCGATGCGAGCCGGGGATGATCTGCACGCAGGAGTTCGATACCGTGACCTTGTCAATGGCGAGCCAGGCTGAGGTGTTCAGCGGCGGCTCGAGGGGCCAGAAGTTGATGTCCTGGTGCCAGGGAATCTCGGCGCCGCCCGGTGGCTTGAGCCAGAAGTTGGTCGCCCAGACGATGAGGTCCGGTCCTAGCAAGCCGGCGATGCGGTTGATGATGGCGGGATGGGTGGCCAAATCGTAGACGACCGGTTGATCCATGTGGCGCGATTGGGCGCGCGAGCGCGGATTGGGTCCGTCGGTGCTCAGGACCTTTTGCTCAATTTCGCGGCGGATGGGCGACATCTCGTCCGGGGACATGGCGGCGTAGGGACCCAGGTAGCCGTTTTCGACGAAGAAGTCGACTTCGGCGCGGGTCAGGCAGTGGTTGGCGGCATTCGGCTGCATTTCGTCTCCTTGCGCTCTGGCGGGCGACCTAAGAGGTCGCCCCTACATTTGTGAATTGGCGGCGGGCGAGCCAAGGGGCGCGTAGACACTGACCGCCGACACAAACTGCTGACAGCGCGCGCCTGTCGCCCCTACAAGGCTTGTAAGGTACTCTTCTGCGCGCTTCCGCCTTAATCCGCCTCATTTCAACCATTAGAACGTCCTTGGACCCCTGATGTCAACGTTTCCAGCCGCCTCGGTTCACCCTTTGTCAAAACACCTACCCCCCGAGTTTACCCAGCATCAAGCCTGCTAGCGCCTCGGCACGCCCAAAACCGGCCTGGCCAGGCCCCTTTGCATCCCCAAATGAATGGATAGGAGGCTTGTCGGCGGCAGAGAATGTTGTCGGCGCGTTGCAGATTATGATTGAGATCGGCTCGTTGCCAAGTCAGAATTCGTCTTGGCAACAAGAAGGCGCAATGGACGAAACCCTTTCCGCAAGTTTGCAACTTGGCGCGAGATCGTCCGTTTATGTCCGTAGGAAAAACATTATCGGACAAATAGCGCGTGTCGCGCTCGGAAAACGAGGATGGCTGGTTATTGATTCGCATGCTGAAAGCAGGGTAGCATCTTTTGGCAGGTAAAAAGTGAATCAATTGTCGCGTTTTCCGCTCTTCGGGTACCCGCTAGCGACGCTATCGGACAAGCCTTACAGTTTCGCTTTGTGGCGGGCGGCGCAGAGCTCTCCCCAACGGCGTCGCTTTTGAGTTTAGCGTATCGTGACCTGGCTGCCAGCGGCGGTTTTTTCCACCAGCAGATGCGCCGGGAAGGCATCGCGCAATTCGTCGATATGTGTGATCACCAGGATGAGGTCGAAGTCTTCCTGAATCTTGTTGATGGCGTCGACCAGCTTGTCGCGGCCATCTTCATCTTGCGAGCCGAAGCCCTCGTCGATGAAGAGCGCCCGCAGCTGAGCGCCGGCCCGCCGCGCCAGCAGCTTCGAGAGCGCGATGCGCAAGGCGAAGTTGATGCGGAAGGCTTCACCGCCGCTGTAGAGCTCGTAGCCGCGCGTCCCCAGTTCGTCGGCGATTTCGATATCCAGCGTCTCGGCGCTGCCGCCGCCCACTTTTTCACGCTGCGTGCGGAGGCGCAGGCTCATGCGGCCATCGGTCATGCGCGCGAGCAAATCGCAGGCTTCCGCTTCCAGCTCGGGCAGGGCGGTCTCGATAATCAGCGCGGGAAGCCCGTTCTTGCCGAAGGCAGCGCGCAATTCATTGTAGAGCGACCGCTGCCCATGTGCCGCTTCCAGCCGGGCGCCGAGCCGTTTCATGGTTTCACGGCCCGCGGCAATCGCATTCAGTTCCTGCTCGAGGATTGTCTTTCGCTCATTGAGCTTTTGCACATGGGCACGGATGCTTTCGACGCCTTCGCGCAGTTTCCCTTCCTGTCCCGCTTGCTCTACCAGCTCCGCGATCGCGCTTGCGAGGCGCTTGAGCCGTTCTTCGTCCCTTTGATGCGCCGCATGCATATTCGCGAGCCGAGCCGCGGTGTCATCACGGATCTTCTGCGCTTCCGGCAAGCTGATCCGAGCGAACTCCAATTGGTTATGCTGTCGCTCGTAGGCGGCGTAGGTCTCCAGTTGCGAGCGGATCTCGTCTTGCGAAGCCGGTTCGTAGCCGCTGCGCGCGCGCTGTCTCTCGAGCTGTTCAAGCTGCCGCTGCAATTCCACGCCGTAGTCTTCGTCCGCCAGGCGCGTTTCGATTTGGCGCAATTGCCGCCGCTCGCCGGGCAGCGCCGCCTCCGCTGTTTCCGCGGCGCGCGCCGCTTCATCGAGGGCGCCGAGCCGCTGTTGCAGCGCCGGCAGATCTTTCAGTTCACGCGCCCAGCCATCAATCTCAGCCTGCCGCCGCACCCTCGCGTCATTGATGCCGTCTATTTCGGCGCTGCATTGGCGATACTGCTCGCGCTTTTCGTCGCGCTCGGTCGTCAATTGAGCCAGCATATCGGCGCGGTGCTCGGCAGTCAGAGCCTGACCACAAAGCGGGCAGGCTGCGCCATCGGCAATGCTCAGCCGCTCAAGTCGGTCGTTCAGCGCCTTGCCTTCGGCGATCAGCGATTTCTGCCGCGCGCCCAGAGCGGAATGGCGCTCTTTCATCCGCTGGATTACATTGGTCGCTTCGTCGCGCTGCCTTTGCCGGGCGTGCAGATCGCTTAGTTCCTCTCGCAGCGCCTCGATTTCGGCGACGTTGACGGCGGAGGCTTGCGTTTCCAGCCCGCGGATGCGCTCGCGCAAGACATCGGCCTCGCTCGCCAAAGCGGCGCGTATCTGAGCCAGCGCTTTTTCCAGCTGACGCGCCTGGCGCTCGAATTCGGCCTGGCGCGCCAGCTGCTCGGCGATGGCGCTTTGGTTGTCGCGCGCTTCCTGCAACTGTGAGTAACCGGCTTCTATCTCAATGCTCTGCGCAATCGTCTCCTGGTATTCGGCGATCCTGTCGTCTTGCCGCTGGATCTCGGCTTGAGCGGCCCCCATGTCATCTTTGCGGCTGGCGATCAGCCTCTCCAGCTCACGCTGATTCTCGCGTTCGCGGCGCAAGTCGAGCGCGGCATTGGCGACCCGGCGGTATTCCTCTTCGGCTTTGCCCAAGCGATCGCGCGCCTGCGCCAGCTTCGCCAGCAGCTCGTCCAGGTCAGTGGCAAGCTGGGGCTCGCGCGCGGTCTCTTCGTGGATGCGGCTGATGTCGTGCTCAACGATGTCAATCCGCGAGGCGATTTCAGTGGCGCGCCTTTTGGCGGCGTCTTCGTAGTCGGTCCATTGATCGAGGCGCAGGATATCGGCGAGGATGCGCTTGCGCTCGCCGGCCGTCTTTAGGGTGAAAGCATCCGCGCGCCCTTGCTGCAGAAAGGCGGAATGCACGAAGGTCTCGTAATCGAGGCGCAGGATATCGTTGATCACCTCCTGGGTGCGGCGCGCGCCCGCTTCGTTGATGAGGCGGGGGAAGCCGGCGGCGTCGTAGACCATCAGATCGAGCGCGCCCCGGCGGCCGCGTCCGGCGCGTGATCGCCGGCGAACGACGCGATAGCGCATGCCCTCCTGCTCGAAATCAATGCTCACATGCATGTCGTTCTGGCCGAGGTGGATCAGCTCCTCATCACGCCGCGCCCGCGCTCTTCCCCAGAGCGCCCAGGTGATGGCGTCCAGGATCGACGACTTGCCGACGCCGTTGGCCCCGGTCAGGCAAGCCAGCTCGATGCCCGCGAATAGAATTGGCTCGGGCGCGCGATAGGCGAGAAAGTTGCGCAATTCCAGTCGTGTCGGGAGCATGAAGTGGCTTACTAATCGACGATCGTCGCCATCATTTTAACCACAGAGGGCAAGGAGGGTATAGAAAACAGCGAGCGCTTCGACGAGTTTGGCTTGATACGCTTAACAGATCGATCGGCGGCGATTACAATTGCTATCAACCGGAAGTAAAACCGAGTTCGTCATGCGACTACTGACAAGCTATCTATAGAAAAGCGGGCGAGCCACCGTCTCGCCCATACAACGTTTCGATTTTTTGGAGGACTTCGTCCATACTGCAATCATTCACGTTGCTTATTTGGGACGGCTGAGTCGAGAAGGCAAGCATGCTGACGGCGCTCTTTGACGGCAATTGCGTCATCTGCCGGTCGACCTGCGAGGCGATGCGGGCGCTGGATTGGCTGCGGCGGATTGAGTTTGTCGATCTGCATCAAGCGGAGGCCGATAGCGCGCGCTTCGCCAATTTGGATCGGCAGCGGCTGATGAGCGAGATTCACGTGCTGGATGACGAGGGCAGACTGTACGCCGGATTCGCTGGCATGCGGCGCATGCTGCGAGAGGCGCCGCTCGGTTTCCCGCTGTGGCTGCTGCTGCAGTTGCCCGGCAGCGATGCGATAGGGAAGCGAGTTTATCGTTTCATCGCCCGCCGCCGCTATCGCATCAATGCGCTGCTGGGCAATGAGATGCCGGCCTGCGCCGATGACAGCTGCGAGATGCTGCGTTGAGGCGCGCTCACTCTCAGGCGCGGACCCAATAACGGCGGGTCAATACACCGCGCTGGTTGTCGATGCGGTCTTGCAGGACGCCGCCGTTGGCTTCAATGACTTTTGCCGAGCCTAGGTTGTCGTCATCGCAGGTGATGAGGATATCGCCGATGCCGAGCCAGCGCGCATGCGCAATCCCCAGGCGGCAGATGAGCGTCCCATAGCCCCGCCGGCGGCATGAGGGGCGAATCTTGTAGCCGATGTGCCCGCCGAAGCGTCGCAAGCTCTGGTTGAGGCGGTGGCGCACATCGACATCGCCGATGTAGCCATGCCCGTCGGCGACCAGCCAAAGCTGCGTGGCTGGCACCATGCCCGCCAGCGGATCGGTCTCCGCCTGCCGCAGGACGCGCAGGTATTCATCAAAGCGCTCGCGCAAGATCTCCGGATGCCAGTTGACCGTGCGCTTTTCGCGGATGTATTCGTAGACGGCTTCGACGAAGCTGTCTCTGTGGCGCTCGTGTGGGCGCGTCAGGAAAGCCTTTCCTTGGGACATCGCGCATATTCAGTAGTATAGACTTGGCTGTGCAGTGGCAGACCCCCACCCCAAACC
>WTGC01000059.1:0-43503 GCA_011523705.1 Chloroflexota bacterium
ATGTAAGCCCCTCCCTCTTTATGCGCCGCGTAGACACTGGCGTTCGGGGAGGGGTATGGGGTGGGGGACTTAGCCGACGATCACGCCATTGATGCGCTGTTCGGCTGTATGCACATTCTCGATGAACAGCTGTGTCTCATCAATGATCTGATGGGCGTAGTCTTCGTTGACGCGCGTTGGCGTTCCTTCGTGCCGCTTGAACAGATAGCGGGCGAACTTGCCTTTGGCGAAGCGATCGTAAATCAATTCCGTGTCATAGAAGCGCGAACGGAATTCATCGACAATGGTGTCGTAGTCATCGCCGACATCGAGATGCTTCGTGCGCACCAGCGCGCGCGCCGCCATGACCATTGCTTTGTAGGCTTGCTCGTCCGCCAGCTGGTAATCGCCATCGTCCAGCGCCAGCAGCGCTTCGAATTGCGTCGATTCGGCTTTGGAGATTTCCATCGAAAAGAGCGAAACGACCTCGCCGGCGCATTCGCCAACGCCGATATCATCAATTGTATAGACGCGCGAATCGCCCCAATCACTGAAGTAGCCTGGGTTTTCCTCAAAGCTGGGCAGCTTCATAAAGGGCTGCAGCATCGCCTTGATTTCCTTGCGACCCAGATCTTTGACCCAGGTTTGGAAGTTCTCGTCCGCGCCGCGTTCGGCGACATAGCGCTCGGTCAGCGCTTCAATGACATCAGGCACGCGTTTGGCTGGCACGGCGCCGACCGCCAAGCCGTAGCTGCCAGCATTTTGCTGCCATTGACCGCCAAGCACGACCTGGAAGTGCGGCAATTTGTGATTGCCGGAGCGGCGGCTGTTGCCGAAGAAGCCGATATCGGCGACATGATGCTGCCCGCAGGAGTTGAAGCAGCCGCTGACTTTGATCTTGAGCTCGCGCACGGCATCGGGCAGCAGGTTGATCTTTTCGATCAGGCGCGTCCGCAACTCGGCGGTCAAGCCGCGCGATGAGGCGATGCCGAGCTTGCAGGTGTCGGTGCCGGGGCAAGTCGTAATGTCGACGATGGTGCCGGCGTTGGCATCGCCCAAGCCGATTTCACATAGATCGCGATAAATCGCCGGCAGATCGGCATCAGCCACCCAACGCAGGACGACATTCTGCTCAACCGAAAGACGAATATTGTCGCCGACATAGCGGCGGGCGATATCGGCGAGCCGGAAGCCTTGCAGGGCGGTGAAATCGCCGAGCGGCGTGTTCAGCGTGATGGTGCTGTAGCCGCTCTGCACCTGATGGTAGACGTTGCTGCGATACCAGTCGTCGAAGCCATCCGGCAACGACGCGCCGTTGAGCGCCATGCCCGCCTTGGCCGGCTTGTAGGTGAAGTCGCTCAAAGTGGAGATG
Organism: Chloroflexota bacterium; assembly: GCA_011523705.1. GTDB lineage: Bacteria > Chloroflexota > Anaerolineae > Aggregatilineales > Phototrophicaceae > UBA6055. Next base: position 1,352 of record WTGC01000059.1, read on the forward strand.
TAGGCATCGTGGCGGTCATCGTGCGGCACTGTTTTGAGTTCTTCCTCGACCTCGCGCTGGAATTCTTCAATGCCGAGCTTGGCGACCAGGAATTTGATGCGAGCGCGGTTGCGATTCTTCTTCTCGCCCAGGCGTGCGAAGACGCGCGCGATCGCTTGCGTCAGTGGCAGCAGCTCTTCTTCGGTGGCGAATTCCGCCAGCGCCTTCGCCTGATGCGGCACCGTGCCCAATCCGCCGCCGACATAAACGGTGAAGCCGCGGACGGTCTCACCATCAATTTCGCGCGTTTGCGCCAGCAAGCCGAGGTCGTGCATCTTGACCAAGCCGCAGGCGTGACCGGCGCAGCCAGAGAAGGCGACCTTGAATTTGCGGCCGAAGTCTTGCACATCATCATGGTTGAGCAGGAAATGCGTCATTGCATCGGCATAGGGGCTGACATCGAAGAGCTCATCGTGGCAGACGCCGGCCAGCGTGCAGGCGGTGATATTGCGCACCGAGTTGCCGCAAGCTTCCTGCGTGGTGATGCCGACAGCCGCCAGCCGCCGCATCAAATCGGGCGTGTCGTCGATATGCACATAGTGGAGCTGGATATCCTGGCGCGTGGTGATATGCAGGATGCCGTCTGAATACTCGTCGGCCAATTCCGAGAGCACTTCCAGCTGTTCGGCAGTCAATCCGCCATAAGGAATCTTGATGCGCTGCATGCCGGGCGCGTCCCACAGCGTATCGGGACCCTTGACGACTTCGCCGGACGGATAAGCCAGATCACGAGTGCGCACGCCATCATGGCGTTGTCCATTGTCGTAGCGCTGCCCGTAGACGCCCTTGCGAAGGCGAGCCTCGGCGAAGACTTTCTCGTCGAGCTTGCCTTGCTTGCGCAATTCCATCTGCGCTTCGTAAGTGTCGATGAGCTTCCCCCACTCCGCCGGGATCTCATCTTTTAGAATCTCTTTCCAGGTCGTCATGTCGGTTCCTTTCTTTAGACTAACCCCGTCCCCGCAACGTTGCTGAAGACAAGGCGCCAAATTATGCGGGCAGACCATCGCCGCAATTGCTTCATTTTCTAGTGTGCTCACGGGCGACCCAATGGGTCGCCCCTACAACTTTCGCCATTAAAGTTGCTTTGGATTGCTCTCCTGCCGTTTTTGCCTGTGAACAGTTAGACCAAATCTTTCTCCAGCAATCGCGAGTGGGTGCGGGGGAGTTGGAATTCGTCAAGATCTGTTGACTCAGTTAAGTTCCTAAATCTTTCATACCAGGCGACGCCCGCTCCCCGCAGGCGCACGACATCGCCAACCACCGTGATCGCCGGCGGCTGAATGTCACGTGCCCGCGCGATGCCCGCGATTGTGTCGAGCGTGCCGATAAATGTGCGCTGATGCGGCGTCGCGCCCCATTCGATGACGGCCGCCGGAATCTCGCCGTCCATGCCATGGCTTTGCAACTGGCGCGTAATCTCGGACAGCCGGCTGACGCCCATCATGATGACGATTGTACCGCCAATTTGCGCGAGCGCGGCGTAGTTGATGCTGCTCTCGGGTTTCGTCGGGTCTTCATGCCCGGTAATCACCGTGAAAGAGCTGCTGACATGGCGGTGCGTCAAGGGAATGCCGGCGTAAGCGGGAACCGCATTGACGCTCGAAACGCCGGGTACAATCTCAAAGGGGATGCCATTTTGGCGGCAAGCCAGCGCTTCTTCGCCGCCGCGCCCAAAGACGAGCGGGTCGCCCCCTTTGAGCCGCACGACATCGTAGCCCTTTAGCGCGCGGTCCAGCAAGATGGAGTTGATCTCATCCTGCGCCAGCCGGTGACGGGTGGGCTGCTTGCCCGCGTCAATCAGTTCGGCTTCGGGGCGCGTCTCTTCAAGCAATTCGAAAGGTATCAGCCGATCGTAGACGACGACATCCGCGCGCCGCAAAAGGCGCAGCCCCTTGACGGTGATCAAGTCGCTATCGCCGGGACCGGCGCCGACCAGGTAGACCACTCCGCTGCTCATGACGCGCCGTTCTCCAATTGTCTGGCGGTCGATAGCCAAAGATTACAGGCGGATCGACAGGGCAAGGTTGCGCGATCATTGCCGCTGGTGGACCACCAGGCTGGCTCCCGCACACAGTTTCCGCAGATCTTGTGCAAAGTCATTTTAATCACTTTTTGCGGCAGGCGGTGGATATCTTTGAACATGCCGCTCTGCCGCCGCCCGATATCCTCCAAAGATTCACTCTTCAGCGCGCCGCGCCTATTGGCCGCCCAATCGGCGATCAGACCGGGATAAACTGTTTCGATCACCGCATGCGCGTCTTGGGCATCGTCCAGGTCAACGCGCCAGCCAGCCGGCAAATCCGCGCTGGTCGCCAAGGGACGGAAGGGACGCTCGCGCAGGAATGCCCGCAGCTCCGCCGGCGACGAGAGTGCGCTGCCGTCCGCTTCGTTATCACGATACCAGGCGCGATCCTTGTTCACCATCACCTGGCCGAACTGTAGAATTTTCTCCGATTCCAGCGCTTGAAGCAAGGCGCGTCTGCCGGCGCGGGGAAAATGGCGCCAATTGCCCGCGTTGGACTTTCGCCGGAAGGGCAGGCCGGTCTCGCGCGCCAGGTCAAGTATCATTTCGCAGATGGACTCGTCCGTGCCGACCGGCTCGCAGTAGTAAACCGAGCGATCTCTGACCCGATTGACCGCATTCAAGTCCGCGATGCCAAGCGAGCGGGGAATATCGTGGCGCACGTGCGAGCCGTCAGCCACGAAGTAGGGCAGCGCGATGATATGAGGAGCGCTTGTGCGCTCGTATAGGCTGGGAATGTCTGGCTCATCATCGAGATAGACATCGACCGCTTCGCCGAGCCAATGCAACTCGCGGATACGCTTTGCCTGATGCCGCGCCGTGTCCCGGCTTTGGCGGTTGCGGCTGGTGCCATGACCGATGATGGCGGCGGCGGTTTGTTCCGGCGCTAATTCGTATTGATCTATGATTGCTTGCAGTTGCCGTTCCACTATTGACCCAAGGTGAGGATGTTCCCCTAGCGGGCGCGTCAGCTGTATCCGCTTGCCATCGCGAACCGTCGTATTGCCCGCCAAGCCCAGCTCGGTCGGGATCACGTCGCTGGTGAAGTAGCCGCGAGCGGTGAAGACCGGCACGATGACGACATCGTTTGCTTCGACCGTGTCCAGCACCTGCGAGAAGGCCGGCGCTTCCTTCCAGAAGCAGGCGGTAATCTCGTCGGCGACGCCCCAGTGGCGCAAACGGTCGACAGCGCTCCAGACGATGCCGGCTGTATTGGCGCTGACGTGGGAGCCGTGCCCGGGCAGGATTAAAGCAGTTCCGCTCACTGCGTAATTCCCGTCTCCACGATTTGCTGAAAAACAGACCGCGCTTGAACCGGCTTGCCGTCGCGCAGGAGCGCGAGCACATCCGAATCCAGGATATCTTGGTAAAGCGCCTGGCGGGTCGGCTGCGAGCCGTTTACTCCTCGCGCGTCTTCACGATACGTTCCTAGCCAATCGGCCAGAATGGCGTATTCTTCGCCGATGTCCTCCGCCAGCTTGGCTTTGAGCGCTCGCAGCAGCGCCGGCGATTTGCCGCCCGTGCTCAGCGCGATCGTGAGCGGCGGCTTGTCAATCTGCGCCATGTTGCTGAAGTCGCTGTCCATGCTGCTGCCGTTCGCCACGTTGCATAGGGCGCGGATGCGATGCGCGTCTTGGGCAACCGTCTGGTTGACGCGCTCGTCATCGGTGGCGGCGATGACCAGGATGGGCATATAGTCGTTGAACATGTCGCGCTGATATTTGGACTTGATCCAAACGATCTCGCTCCGGTCCAGGATATCGCGCATGGCTGGCGCAATCTCCGGGCTGATCAAGAAGACGCGCGCGCCCGCGCCCAGCAGACGCTCGACTTTGCGCGCCGCGACCCGCCCGCCACCCACAACAGCGACCGGCTTGTCTCGCAAGTGCAGCATGATGGGGTAGCCGCTCATCATGCTATGCCTCGACGGCGTGTTCCGCGACCGCCGGCAGCGGCAAGTGAATGCCGCATTCGATTTTGCCCTGGTTCGCCCAGCGTCCACTGCGGCGATGGTCGTCTTCGCCCGCGGCTTTGGTGCAAGTCCAGCAGCCGATGCTGGGATAGCCAATATCGTGCAGGCGGTTGTAGGGCAAGTCGTGCTCATGGATGTATTGCCAGACAGTTTCTTCGGTCCAGTTGGCGAAGGGCGCGATTTTGATCGAGCGGTTGCGCGCGTCGCGGCTGATGATGGGCGTAGCTGCGCGGCTGGGCGATTGATCGCGGCGCAATCCGGTGACCCAGGCCTCAAAACCGACGAGGGCATCGCGCAAGGGAATGGTCTTGCGAATGTGGCAGCAGCGGTCGGGGTTGCGCTCCCATAAGCGATCGCCATAATCGCGGGCTTGCTGGGCCGGTGTCTGACGTGGCTTGACGCGCCGAAGGTCAAGATTGAAGCGCGCTTCCAGCGCATCCATCAGGTCTTGCGTCTCGGGGAAGAGCAAGCCCGTATCCAGTGTCAGCACGGGAGTACGCGGCGCGATGCGCTGCATCATGTGCAGGGTCGCGATGCCGGTCACCTGAAAGCTGGTTACGATGGCGAGTTTGTCGCCGAACCTAAGGCTCGCCCAGGTCAGGATTTCAAATGGGCTGGCTGTTTCAAATTGCTCGGCGTAAGTCTGAATCTGTGCGTTTAACATGTCTTCTCCGCTATTTAGGGAATTGCCGCATGAAGCAAAAAGCGCCTCGGATTATCCGAAGCGCTCCAATGTTCCTGAACGTTCACCGGCAACATCGCTGCGCCAGCCACGGATAATCCGGCCGAATCGGCACGGTACAACAACAGCCCGGACAACAGCGCATCATTATTGCGGTCATTCTTGCTCCTCTTCAGAGCGTCCAAACAAAAAGCCCCGTGTCGTCACGGGGCCTCTGGATTCTGCTTTCTGCGCGTCAATCGCGATCTAGCAAAGCGCCACCGCACGACTCTCGGTCGAACCTTTCCGACAACAACAGGGGCAACAGCAAATGCGGATCACTTATGAAATCCTGCTAAGTTCCTGACGCTGCACGCGAGTCTAGCCCAAGAACTAACACTTGTCAAGTAATTTCTGGTAAGTCGCCACAATTGACCCTTTTCAGGCGCCGAAGGGCTCAGCTGCTGCCCATTCTCAGCGCGCCATCGAGGCGAATCGTCTCGCCGTTGAGCATTTCATTCTCGACGATTTGCTGCGCCAGTTGAGCGAATTCGGCTGGCTCGCCCAACCGTTGGGGGAAGGGCATCTGGGCGCCGAGGGACGCGCGGACGTCTTCTGGCAGGTTGCCGAGCAAGGGCGTATCAAAGATGCCCGGCGCGATGGTGCAGACGCGAATCCCGTAGCGAGCCAGATCGCGGGCTATCGGGAGGGTCATGCCGACGATGCCGCCCTTGGAGGCGGCGTAGGCTGCTTGTCCGATTTGCCCTTCAAAAGCGGCGACCGAAGCGGTATTGACGATGACGCCGCGCTCGCCGGAAGGCAGAGGCGTGGTCTCCGCCATGACCGCGCTCGCCAGCCGGATGACATTAAAAGTACCGATCAGGTTGATGCGGATGACCGTCGCAAATGCCTCCAGGGGATGCGGCCCGCGGCTGCTGGTCGTGCGCAGGGCGATGCCGACGCCGGCGCAATTGATGAGGACGTTGAGCGCGCCAAACTCGGCGATGGCGTATTCCAGCGCCGCTTGAACGGCGGCCTCGCTAGTGACGTCGGCCTGAAAGAAGCGCGCCCGCTCGCCCAATTCGGCGCAGAGAGCTTGGCTCTTGTCTTCATCGCGATCGAGGACGAGCACACGCGCGCCGCCGTCAACGAAGCGCATTGCCGTGCCCGCGCCCAGCCCGGACGCGCCGCCGGTGATGAGCGCGACGACATCTTGCATCTGCATTCGTACGCCTTATCTCAAAAGATCCAAGCTAGAAATGCTACGTTCATGCGATGGATCTCATATCATTATCGTAAATTGTAGGGGCGACACTGTGTGTCGCCCAAGAATTCTCTCTTTACATGTGCGGGCGATTCACAGAATCGCCCCTACAGCGCTCCACTTGCTGGCGCATCGTTGGCGCAAAACGCTGACGGAGAGTGAAAGCCGCGATTCGACGCTAGCGACCGTTGCTTCCATGCAGACTGTTGAGGAATTCCTCGTTGGTGTCGTAGAGTCGGAAGTTGTGCAGCAGTTGCTCAGTCGCGCCGACGATGCCTTCGGGCTGTTCCGCCAGGTGCGACCACATACGGCGCATCGTATAGACGCGCTGCAAAACATCGGGACCGAGCAGCAATTCCTCGCGCCGGGTCGAAGACTGCTCGATATCAAAGGCGGGGAAGATTCGCCGTTCCTGCAGTTTGCGGCTGAGGTGCAGCTCCATATTGCCCGTGCCTTTGAACTCCTCGTAAATCACATCGTCCATCTTGCTGCCGGTATTCACCAGGCAGGTGGCGACGATGGTGAGGCTGCCGCCTTCTTCGACATTGCGGGCGGCGCCAAAGAGCCGCTTCGGCGGGTGAATGGCTGAGGGATCAAGACCGCCGGACAGTGTGCGACCGCTGGTCGGCACGACGAGATTGTAAGCCCGCGCCAGACGGGTGACACTATCCAGCATCATCACGACATGACGCTTGACTTCGACCAGGCGCTTGGCGCGCTCCAGCGCCATTTCGGCGACGCGCACGTGATGATGGACCGGGTCGTCGAATGTCGAGGCGATTACCTCGGCGTCGACCGAGCGGTCCATATCGGTGACTTCTTCCGGGCGCTCGCCGATGAGCGCCATCATCAGGTGCACCTCGGGATAATTGGTGCTAATGGCGTTGGCGACATCTTTGAGCACGGTAGTCTTGCCCGCTTTCGGTGGCGAGACGATCAAGCCGCGCTGGCCGAAGCCGATCGGCGCGATGAGATTGAGCATGCGCGTGGACATGATGCGCGGTAACGTCTCGAGATTGAAGCGGACTTCGGGGAATATGGGCGTGAGCCGCTCGAAATTGGGACGCTGTTTGACTTCATGCGGATTCAGCCCATTGACCGAGTCCACGCGGAGCAGCCCGTAATAGCGTTCGGTGTCCTTTGGCGGGCGCACTTGCCCGATGACCATGTCGCCGGTGCGCAAGCCAAACTTCTTGATTTGCGTCTGGCTGACGTAGATGTCGTTCTTGCCCGGGAGATAACCTTCGGCGCGCAGGAATCCGATGCCGTCGTCAACGACTTCCAAGATGCCGCCGCGCAGCTGGTGCCCGCGTCGTTCTGCGTCTTGACGGAGCAGACCGATGATCAGGTCTTGCTTCTTTAGCCGGCTGAAGCGGGGCAAATGATGGTTGCGCGCCATTGTGCGCAATTCGGGCAGCGTTTTTGATTCAAGGTTCGCGATATTCATTCCGTTCTTCCTGGAACACTTGGCCGCGGCGAGGCAGGTAGGTTGGATGCCGCAAGTCGATCTGGTTTCCTGGTAAACAATCGGAGGGAAACGCTCCGCTCATAGCTTACATGGCCGGTTATGCGACATGCCAAGCGAGGTCGCTGACAATGCGCGCAAATAATAGTTTCAGGCAAGCTAGTGGAAATTTTGTGTGCAAAACACACTATAACATACAAATAAAAAGGCGTCAAATGCAAGTATGGCAAATGTTTGCGGAATTTGACCTTTGCACGCGTTATCGCGACCGGTCACACAATCCTAATTGAAGTTTATCGATTTCTTCTAGCTGTAAACGCGGTCGCCAAGCGGAAACCCCGCCATATAACGGGGCTTCCATATTGCGGCGAAACTACGAAAGTGGCTAGGCGTCAAGTTCGTCGTGCAACTCAGCCGCTTCCACATTGAGCTCGGCCAAGGCATCAGCCGCGGTGGCATCGCCATTGATCACCTCGGCGATGACGTTGGGCACCAAGCCGCGCACGGCGCTATAGCTCGGCAAGCCCGGCGAAGAGTATACGCTGATGGAGTCATCGCCCAGTATGCCGCTGACTTCGACGAAGCGGGCAAAGGGCATGCGCGGCTCGGTGAAGTCCGCTTCGGTTACTTGGATGTCAGTGCGAATGCTGAAATAGCCGGTAGCGCCCGACCAAGCCAGCTGCGCGTCTTTCCCCGCCAGGTACTTCACAAAGAGCCATGTAGCCAGTTCCGCTTCCGGCGTCCCGGTCAGGATGGCTTGGCTGGGCACGAAGAGTTGGATGATGTCGCCGACGCCTTCCGCGCCGGGGAAGGCGGTCACCACCCATTCATCAGTCATCTCGGCGGTGGCGGCGTCCCAGGTGATGAATGGGATGCCAGCTGAGCTGCCGGCGGCAAAGGGCGTGAGGCCGATGGCGAAGTCGCCCGTGTTTTGAAAGCGCTCGGCGTAGAGATAGGCGCAATTGTTGTCGAGCATGCGCGTGAACAATTCCAGCGCCGCGACGACTTCAGCGGATTCGAAAATGTAGCTGTCGGAAGCGCCATCGAAAATGGCGCCACCGTGGGCGGCGACAAAGCTCTCGAAGTGCGACGTTCCCGTATCCAGTGGATAGCCCTGGTACATGTCGCTGGCGCCGGCGGCACAAGCGATTTCCTCGAACTCTTCGAGCGTGGCGGGCGGGCGCCGTTCAAAGCCCAGTGCTTCCACAATGTCCAGATTGGTGTAGAAGACGTGCAGCGAGTTCTGATTGGCCCAGGCGACGCGCATGCCATAGAAGGGCGGGAAATCAAGCTGGTTGACATTCAGCAAGTTGAAGTTCAAATTCGCTTGTTCTTCTGGCGGGATGCCCCATTCCGGGCTGTTGAGCAGCAGATTGATATCGACCACCACGCCTTCATTCGCCCAGCCGGCGACGGCGTTGGCGTAACCGGCGACAAGATTCGGCAATTCGCCGGAGAGAATCGCGGTATTCATCAGGTCTTCAATGGGACCGTAACTGCCCTGATGGATTGTCTCGACCGTGATGCCGTATTCGTTGCTGCTATTGAAATCCTCGACGAGCGCCGCCATCGTCTCGGCTTGCGAGCTGTCGTCGGAGTACTGATGCCAGTAGACGACGGTTTGTCCGCTGGGATCAACGCCTTCATAACTCATGTCGCCTTGCGCCTGAACGAGGCTGAGCCCCGGCGCGAGCGCCAATAGAAAGACCAGTAGTATTCGGGTCATGAGAATGTCTCCTTCAATTGAGCTATCTGCGCCCAAGGCAGGCAGGCTGCCTTCGACTGTCGAATGGTTCCTGATTTCTAACATCATATCACGGCTCGCGCGCTCTGAAGAGTGTCTTGCTATCCTCTAATGCCCGTTTGCGCAATGCCTTCCGTGAATTGCTTTTGCGCCAGGAAATAAAGGACCAGGATCGGAATGACGGTGATCACGGAGGCCGCCATTTGCAGATTGAGGTCGCCCGGCGTATCGGCGGTGACGAAGTTGGACAATCCAACCGCAATCGGGCGCCATTCATCGTTAATGGTCACCAGCAGGGGCCACATGAGCGCGTTCCAGGAGCCGATGAAACCCAGCGTGACGATGGTCATGATCGGCGCTTTGGACAGCGGCAGCACGACGCTGATGAGGAAGCGCGGATGACCGGCGCCATCAATGCGTGCCGCCTCCCACAAGTCTGCCGGTATCTGTAAGAAGAATTGCCGCAGCAGAAAGATGTTGAAGACCGACGCGAAGAAGGGAATGGTCAGCGCAGGCCAATTGTTGAACCAGGCGCCGGCCGGTCCAAACAGGCTTTCGCTGAGCCGTCCGAGCCAAATCACGGTCAAGAGGTGGGGTATCAGCATGACGATGCCGGGGATCATCATGGTGGAAAGGAATAGCGCAAAAAGGAAATTGCGACCAATAAAATTCATGCGGGCGAAAGCGTAGGCGGCCGGGATGCAGACGGCCAGCGAGCCAAGTACAGAGATCAGAGTGATGCGGACGCTGTTCCAGATGTAGCCGGAGATGCTCAGAGACTGCAATACGCCGGTTTGCGGATGAGTGGTGATCTCGATATTGAGGAAGTTGGCGCGGCGCAGGGCGGTCGCGTAATTCTCCCACAACAGATTCTCTGGCAGCAGGCGCGTCAGATTGACTTCGCTCAAAGTCATGAAGGAGGCGCTGATCATCCAAAGGAAGGGACCGATCGCGATGACGACGCCGGCGAAGAGCACGGCATAAATGCCGATTCTGCTCCAGGAGATTTCCTTGCGCGAAGTTTCGACCGGCTGCCTATGATTTGGCGCGGCGCTCAGGATCTCAGCATCGCTAGCCATAAAAGACGCGCCTCCCCATGACTCGGTTTTGGAAAAGCGTCATCAGCAGGATCAAGGCGAAGAGGACAAATGCCATCGATGAGGCGTAACCGTAGCGATTGCTGTTCTGCAGCTCGTCAAAAATATAGACGCTGGCCGTATTGACCTTGTTGCCGACAGCGCCCGTGCGCAGGATCCATATCTGGGTGAAGGCTTGAAAGGTGCCGATGATCGCGACGAGAGACAAAAAGAAGACGGTCGGCGAGAGCAGGGGCAGGGTGATGTGGCGGAAGATGCGCCAGCCGCTGGCGCCGTCAATGCGCGCCGCTTCATACAGCTCGCCCGGTATATTGCCCAAGCCCGCCAGAAAAATCACCGCGTCGTATCCAATATAGGTCCATGTCGAGTAGATCATGATGACGATCAGCGCCAGGCTCGGACCGGCGAGAAAATCGGGCAAGCCCAGCAAATCGCCAATTGTTGAGCGTTCCAGGATCCAGCGTTGGGGTTCGATACCGGCGATGCTGAGGATCCGGTTTGCCGGGGCGTGCTGGCCCGCATCGAAGATGATGCGAAAGACGATCGAAGTGGCGACAAAGGGCGTGATATAGGGGATGAAATAGACCATGCGGAAGAAGGCGCGGAAGCGAATGGGCTGAAAAAGAAGATAAGCCAGCAGCAAGCCGATGGAAAGCTGAACTGGCACGGTGCCCATGGCGTACATAATCGTGATCCAAAAGCCATGCAGCAGGTCGTCATCCGCCGCCGCCAAAGCCGCTGGCGCCTCCGCCATCAAGAGATAGCCGCCGGCCGCCAACATGAGTCCGCTGACGAGCAGCAAGACGAAACGCCGATTCTCGTATGCCCGAATGCCGCGACGGAAAATCAGCCAGGCGGCTGCGATCAAGGCGATGCCGGCGCTGATGAAAACCAATTGGGACCAGATCGGCAGCGCCTCGCCAGTATCGCGCGCGGCCGCGATTGCAGCCTGCGTTTCGGCTATGGTCAGTTGGAGCAGGAAAACGCTGCCCCCGGCGATGCCAGTCGTTGCGGCGCTGAATGCGATTAGCGGTCCAGAATCGACGCTGCGAACGCGCCAGAGCGCCAGCGCGATGGCCAGGACGGCGAGGAGCAGGCCGGCGAGCATGAGGTTGCCAGCGGCGTAAACATCGGGGGCGGTGAAACTTTCGCCGAGTTTTTCCATGAAGAGCGATAGCGTCGTGTTTTGCCGGCGCACCTGGCGCGGGATCAGCATGATCACGGGCGTCAGTTTGAAGAACCAGTCGATAGCGAGCAGGGCGGCGTATCCGGCGGCGACGCCGGCCGCGATGTTGGCGAATCCACGATGGTCGCTGGAATTCCGCAGCAGAGTTCGCAGGCGCCTCCCCATCCTGGCGGCGCCGACGAGGGCGATGAGCGCCAGCCAGAAAAAGAGGATATAGCCGAGGTTGCCCAAGGCTTTCTCGTAGTTGGCCAAGCCGACGTATTCGTCCGGGAAGCGGCGCCATCGATGGAGACTGACGAAGAAGGCGAATGCCACCGGAAAGATGCCAAATAACAGGATTAGCAGACCGGCGGGCGCCAGGAACAGATATGCCGTAAGGTTCTCGATTAGCAGTCTGCCGCGCCGGGTTCCAAGGGCGCGGGCAAGGGTGGGGAGAGCGACCATCGGCACTCGCGGGGCTCGATTGACATTGTACAAGTATAGCTGCTACCTGCGGGAATTCAAATGAGGTAGCGATACAGGAACAGTGTATTCGATGGTGGTTGCGTCTTCGCTCAATTGGGAAACTCGCTGTGATCTCAGCGCTGGAAACCGTCATCCAAACTCTCGACATCGGGCAATGCGGGCGCATATCGCCTTTCGCCATATCGTGTGACGTCCATTCTCGGCCGCCTTTCATGGTACAATCATATTGAATACCTATCCTCAGGAATTGAGAGCGCATAATGCCGCGCATCTTCGTCATCGGGGCGCTCGTATATGACATTATCTTTGACGTCCCGGATTGGGTCGCCCCCAATCGAGCTGTGCATGCCCGCCAGGTGACCAGGTCGCCGGGCGGCAAAGCGTTGAATCAGGCGACGGCGGCTCGTCGATTGGGCGCCGAAGACGTGCGTCTGATCGGCTGTGTGGGCGATGATATCTTTGGCGCTGAAATGATGGAGGCTTTGCGTCGGGAGGGGGTCAATGTCGACCAGGTGAGGACCTTGAGCGCGAGCCGGACGAGCATCGCCGGCATCGTCGTCAAGGAAGGTTTGCCCGGTTTCATCGGCGCGCCCTGCGCCAGCCGCCAGGTCAGCGACGAACATATCCGTGGGGCGCTTGCCGAACTCGCCGCCGGCGATATTCTTCTGATTGATTTTGAAATTCCCCAGCCTCAAGTGATGTTTGCGCTGGAGTTGGGCCGGTCGGTCGGCGCCACTACCGTGCTCAATCCGGCGCCATTCTTCACGCGCGATTCTTTTGTCGTCGATTATTTGCATCTGGTTGATGTACTTATTCCCAACAGAATGGAGGCGCAACTTATCCTCGACTGTGCATCAGATGATACAGACGATTTGGCGAGCGGGCTGCTTCGCCATGGGATCAAAACCGTTGTTTTGACCGTCGGCGAGGCGGGCAGCATTCTGTATGAAGCCGATTGCAGAATCGAGCAGCCGGCCTTCGAGCTCGCCGCGGTGGATACGACCGGCGCCAGCGATGCCTTTGTTGGCGCCTATTGTCTGGGACTCTCGCTGGGTTGGCAAATGCGGAAATCGCTGGCATTTGCGACGGCGGCGGCCGGCTTGGCTTGTACGCTGCGCGGCACCATGTCGGCCTTGCCGTCGCAAGAAGAAGTCAGGGCTTTGATCGCATCGCGCCAATGCGAATGTTGACCGGCATGACCAGCGTAACCCGCGTCTGCGATGCGGGTTAAGTAGAGTACAGAATGAAGAATCCCTTCTCACGGCGGATCAATTACGCGGAACTTGATGACAAACAGTTGGTCGCGCTGGCGAAGGAGGACCAGGCGGCATTCGGCGAACTTTATGAGCGCTATCTGCAAAAGATATACAGCTATGTGTACTATCGAACGGGCAATGTGCATGACGCGGAAGACCTGACGGCGAAAGTCTTCTTTCGCGCGCTTTCGCATATCAGCAATTATGTCGAGAAGGGAGTGCCGTTTCAGGCTTGGCTCTATCGGATCGCTCATAACCTGGTGGCAAACTGGCACCGCGATCAAGGACGGCGGAAGATCATCGCGCTGGATGACTATGTGGCGCATTCGCTGACGTCGGAAGCGCCGGATCGTCTGACTGAGGAACTGGAAGAGCGAAGCCTGCTCCTAGAAGCAGTTCGCCGCCTGCCAGAAGACCGGCAGCAGCTATTGTTGCTGAAATTTGTGGAGCAAATGTCAAACGCGGAAATCGGCGCGATTATGGGTAGGACGGAAGGCGCCATCAAGTCGCTCTATCATCGAACCTTGCTAGCGCTGCGCGAAGAGATGGTCGCGATTCAGACGGGCGACCTGAAACAGTGGTCGGATGGGAAAGAGGGATAAGCGTACCATGTCTACAGCTTCGGAATCGCATTTGGGCAATCTTCTGGACTCGATCACGACGCGGCTGCAACGGGGCGATGCCGTCGATCCGCTCATTGAGCAAGCCGAAGACGATCAAGGCGATGTGGCGGAAATCGTTGAGCTTATCCAGTCGCTGCACACATCCTTAACACCCGTGAATCCAGGCCAGGAGTACGCCGAGAACCTGCGAGCCAATCTGCTTGATGGGCGCCCGGGCGTCGCCGGGCGCGTCCGACAGATGCCGGCGCGGCTTTCCGTCGCCGCGATCCTTGCTCTTTTCGCCGGTTGCCTTCTGTTGATGCTGCGGCGAATATTCGGCTCCGACTCGGCGCCCGATGTCCCGGAAGAAGCGGTGGCCACGCCGCTCTAGACAGTCAGATTTCGCCGTACGTGAATCACATACTGTATCGGGTCGCTCGCGAAGGCCGGCCGCCGATAGCGAAACACGCCTTAATTCGCTCGTGATTCGGGTTGACATGCCCTCGCCAAACTGTTGAAATGCGGGGACTCGCGCATGGCGCCGACAACTCTATCGCTGCGTCAACTGAATCGTACGCTGCTTGCCAGGCAGTTCTTGCTGGAGCGGCAAAATCTCGATTGCTCGGGGGCGATCGCAGCCTTGGTTGGCGCGCAGTCGCAGATTCCCAATCCGCCCTACATCGGTCTGTGGACCCGATTGAGCGGTTTCAGCAAGCAGCAGCTAACATCAGCTCTGGAAAGGCGTGCGGTGGTGCGGGCGCCGTGGATTCGCTCGACCTTGCACCTGGTGACCGTCGTCGATCATCAGCGCTTTCAAGCGGTCATTCAGCCGGCGCTGGCGCGGGGCTTGCGCTCCTTCTTCGGCGCGCGCGCCCAGGGATTGGATATCGAGCGGCTCATCGCCATCGCCAAACCCTTCCTGGAGGCGGAGCAGCCTTCAATCGGCGCATTGCGCGACAAGCTGCAAGTACACGAGCCGGATGAAGACAAGCAGGCGATGGCTTACGCCGTGCGCAGTTATCTGCCGCTGGTGCAGGTCCCGCCCAGCGGCGCCTGGGGCGTGGGCACGCGCGCGACTTATACGACAGCCGAGAGCTGGCTCGGCGTGGCGGCGCCCGCCGATCTGCCGGCGCTGATCCGACGCTATTTGGCTGCTTTCGGACCAGCCGATGTGATGGACTTCCAGACCTGGACCGGCATGACCAGCCTGAAATCGCGACTGCATGAGACGCTGTCGACGCTCGTCGTTTATCGCGATGAATCGGGTCGAACGCTCTACGATTTGCCCGATCTCCCGATCGTGGACGAGGACGCGCCAGCGCCGATCCGGTTCTTGCCCGAATTCGACAATATCCTGATTGGGCACAAAGATCGCCGCCGCATACTGCCGGAATTGCATCGAAGGAGGGTCTTTGTCTCGGCGGGCCGCGTGCTCGGCTCGGTCATCATCGACGGGTTCGTCGCCGCGATCTGGAAAGTCGAGCGAGAAAAAGAGCGGGCGACCCTGCGGGTGACGCTCTTTGAGGAGCAGGCCGAGGACATCCTGGAGCAGATTGAAGCGGAAGGGCTGGCTTTGGCGCGCTTCATCGACGAGGATGCGCTCGCGCATCGAGTGGAATTTGCGGCGCCAGACTGAGGCGGCGCGGCGCGCTCTATGCCGCCGTGCGTTTCAGTGGTAGCCTTCCCTGCAGGCATCTGAATGGCAGCGGCGAAGGACAGCGGCTAGAGAGCCATGGCAGCGGCAGTCAAAATCACCGCATTGCGCGGCATGCGCGATGTGTTCAGCGCGGAGTTCGCGCAGCGCCGGCAGCTTCAGCAGCGGCTGGAACGGCATCTGCAACTGTTCGGCTACGTGCCGATTGACCTGCCAGTCCTGGAGAATACCGAACTCTACTTGCGGAAGTCGGGCGAGGAAATCAGCGCTCGTTTGTATGATTTCGACTTCAAGCACCGGCGCGTTGCCTTGCGTCCGGAGATTACGGCTTCCGTTGCGCGGGCATACGTTGAGCGCTTGCAGGATGAACCGCTGCCGCTGCGGATTCAGTACACTGGACCTGTCTTCCGTTATGAGAAGCCGCAGCAGAATCGTTATCGCCAGTTCACGATGACAGGCGCGGAGCTGCTGGGCGCGGCGGGCGCGCAAGCTGACGCCGAACTGCTGTATATGGCTTGCCGCGGCTTGGAGCAGGCCGGCTTAACCGACTATAGGCTGGTGATTGGTCATATGGCGGCGTTGGAAGGGTTTCTGCGGCAATTGGGCCTGCGCAAGCAGCTTCACAACCACCTGCTGCGCAATATGGAAAACTTGCGCAAGCGCGGCATAAACCATGTGATTGAGTCGCTGCAAGCCTTCGTGCCCGATTTCGATTTCGCGGCCGCCGAGGGCGTTGCCGTGGTTGGCGAGGAAGAGGCTTCCGGACAGCAGTTGATCAATGTGCTGCGCGAAATGTCCGACGAGGAAGCGCGGGGCGCGATCACGGAATTTCTGCGGAGCCTCAATATAAGGATCGATAGCAAACGGGACGAGGTCGAAGTCATCGATCGCTTGCTGCATAAGATCCGAGAAGACGAACAAGGATCGAAGCTGCGCATCGCATTGAAGTTTATGGCTCGGCTCGGAGAATTGGTCGGCGCGCCGGCCGATGTGCTGCCGCGGGCGCGCGTATTGGCGGCGGAAAACGATCTCGATTGGCAAGCGGTCACTGCTTTGGAAGACAGGCTGGCTCGCCTCGCCGATTGCGGCGGGCTTCGAGGCGAGGTCGAACTCGACTTTGGCATGAACCGCGGTCTGCACTATTACACCGGCATGATGTTTGAGATCCATCATCCCGGCGCCGATGGCGAGGCGATTCAAGTATGCGGCGGCGGCCGCTATGACAATCTGATCAGCATACTCGGCGGGAGCGAGCCCGTGCCGGCGGCCGGCTTCGCCTACGGACTTGAACGGATTGCGCGCCTGCTCGACACAGGCGAACGCGAATCGCTCAATCGCCCCGATGTCTATCTGATCCCCATCGCTGAGACCGATGCGGCGGCCGGCTTTCGGATCGCAAAGGCCTTGCGCGAACGGGACATCATCGTTGAAGTGAGCATGGATGGGCGCAGCCTCCGGCGCAGTTTGAAGCATGCCGACCGCAAAGGCGCCGCGCTGGTGATTATCGTCGGCGAGGCTGAGCGCGCGCGTCAGGCCGCCATTTTGCGCGAGATGGCCAGCCATCAGGAACGGACCGTCGCCTTTAACGACTTGCCGCGCCGAGTCGAGGAGCTGCTGAACGCGCATGAATGACTCGATGTCGCCGGATAATCTGATCGTTGCCTTGCCGAGCAAAGGCCGTTTGGGGGATGACGCCGATCAATTTCTCAGTCGCGCCGGCCTGCAGATTTACAAGCCAAATCAGCGCCAGTATACGGCGACCATTCCCAGCTTGCCGGCCGCGGACGTCGTCTATCAGCGTCCACGCGATATCGTCAGCAAGGTGGCGGAAGGGCTGGCCGATATCGGCGTGACTGGCTTGGATAATGTATTGGAGTATGGCGAAGATTCGGCCGATATCATGGTGATTGACCAGCTAGGCTTTGGCAAATGCGAATTGCTGCTGGCGGTACCGGATTCCTGGATTGACGTGGCCTCGATCGCCGATCTGGCGGATTTGAGCCTGCGCAATCAAGAGCGCGGCGCGCAACTGCGCATCGCGACGAAGTACAGCAATCTGGTCAAGAGTTTCATGTATCGGCAAGGGATATCGCATTTTTTGCTGGTGCATGCCGAAGGGGCGATGGAAGCGGCGCCGCGTATGGGCTACGCGGATTTGATAGCCGACCTATCGGAGACGGGCACGACCTTGCGCGAGAATCAATTGCGGCCGATCGAAGGCGGCACGATCATCGCCTCGGAAGCGGTCTTGATTGCCAATCGCCGGACGATGCGACAGTCGCAACGCAAGCTGGAAACGCTTCGTGAGATGCTCGAGCTCATTGAAGCGCATCGGCGGGCGCGTCAATTTGTATCGCTGCGCGCCAACATCAGCGGCGAATCGGTGGTCGACGTGCAGGGGCGCATCCTCGCCAACCCGGCCTTAAGCGGCACCAAGGGACCGGGGGTTGTGGCTGTCGCCAGCCCGCCGGGCGCCGAGCAGCGCTGGTTCGAGACCACGCTGCTGGTGCAGTCCGATCTGATACACAAGACGATGCAGCACCTGCGCGATCTCGGCGGGACCGACATCATTGTGACGCGCCCCGACTATGTCTTCGATGAAAAGTCGGCGACCTATGATCGCTTCGAGCGCCTGCTGTTCACCAAGGAAGGAACAATCGGATCAATGTAGGGGCGGCTCGGTGAGTCGCCCGCAGGACATTACTGATCTTAGCACTCTTGCAGGGGCGAGTATGAGCACAATCGGCATTATCAATCCGGGCGCGATGGGCATTTCGATCGCGGCGTCGGCGGGGGCGGGCGGTCACGATGTCTATTGGGCGTCGGCCGGGCGCAGCGCCGACACGCGCCAGCGCGCCGAGGAATACAGTCTGCTTGAAGTTCAGTCATTGGCCGAGCTCTGTACGCTCTGCGAAGTGATACTTTGCGTCTGCCCGCCGCACGCCGCCGCGTCGGTGGCGGAGGCTGTGATCGACGCTGGTTTCAGCGGGCTATATTGCGATGGGAACGCCATCGCGCCCGGGCAAACGCAGCGAATCGGCGAGCGCCTGGCGGCCGCGTGCATCGACTTCGTCGATGGCAGCATCATTGGTCCGCCGGCTTGGGATGCGGGCAGCACGCGCTTTTATTTGTCGGGACCGTCGGCGGCGCAAATCGCCAGTCTCTTCGCGGGCTCGCTGGCGGAGGCGGTCGTGATCGGCGACGAGATCGGCAAGGCGTCGGCGCTGAAGATGGTGTTCGCGGCGCAGACCAAGGGTTTCACCGCTTTGCTGTCGGCGATTCAGGGCGCGGCCGAGCAATTGGGCGTGCGCGCCGATCTGGATCGGGAGTGGGCGCGGCGGGATCCGGCGGTGGCGGCGCAGCGCGTCAATCAGGTGCGGGGCGTCACCGGGAAAGCCTGGCGCTTCGCTGGCGAAATGCAGGAGATCGCGGCGACATTCGAATCGGCCGGGATGCCGCCGGGATTCTTTGAGGCGGCGCATGATATCTATCAGCGCATGGCGCGCTTCAAGGACGCGGAGGAATTGCCGGCGCTTGAGGATGTGCTGGCGGCGCTAACTGCGGCTGGCGACTAAATGTCACAGTGCCTCAATCAACTCAGGCAGCCCCGCGAAAACCATATCCGGCTGCACTTCACTTTGCCCTAAACTCTCGGCGGTTTCCACGCCGGTCATCACGAGCGCGGTTTTGATGCCGAGAGCCTGCGCGCCGGCGATATCGGTGCCAATGCGGTCGCCGATCATCAGCGTTTCTTCGGGGCAGGCGTCTAGCTGACCAAGCGCGGCGTCGAACATGCCGCGTTCCGGTTTGCCGATGATGGTGGGCGACTGACCGGTGGCCGCTTCGATCAGAGCGATGATGCTGCCCGCTCCTGGAACCAGTCCCTCCGGCGCAGGGAACGAGGGATCCGGATTGGTGCCGATGAATCGCGCTCCCGCTCGAATCAAAAGGGTCGCCGTCCGCGCCTTTTCGTAAGTGAGGTCGAAGTCAATGCCGCAGACGACCGCCTCAGCGCAAACGTCGACCAGTTTGAAGCCGGCTTCCGACAGCATGCGCTTTAAGCCAGCGCCGCCGAGGACATGCATGCGTGTGCCGACTGGGTAGCGCGTCCCCAAATAGCTAACGGTTGCTGTACCGCTGGTGACGATATGCCGAGGTTGGACGCCGGCGACGCCCATGCTGGCGAGCTTGTCCACGTAGTCACCCTGCGTTCGACTGCTGTTGTTTGTGGCGAGGACGAAATCCAGCTCGCGCTCAAACAGCAGGTCGAAGAAGTCTCTCATGCCGGGCAGCGCTTGCGACCCGCGCCAAAGCACGCCGTCCATGTCTGAGATGATGGCTTTGATCTGGTGGGACAAGCGGAGCGTCCTTTCGCCGGCTAAACCGCGAAGTATTCTAGCGCATCTCGTCGATGGCGAAAGGCTGCTGTTGGCGAGCTTATTTCAGACGGTCCAGGGTACCCTGTTCCAAGGCGTGAAGATGCTGCTGTTCCTGCGCCTGCAGCAAGCTCGCGAGCCGCGGATATCCCTGCTCGTATTCGCGCGACCATTCGATGGCGAAGTCGCCTTGGCGGATTTCGTCCAGGGTCGCCTCCATCAAGCCTTCCAGTTTCAAGTCCTTGAAGCGATGCAAGCGGCTGAAAATGCCGTATTGCCCGGTTAATGAAGACAAGCGCAGCGCGGGCAGCAAGCCCATCTGTGAAACGCGCGAGAGATAATCGGTGAACTCGCCGCTGATGATCAGATCGAGCATGACCGCTTCCGGCGGGTAGCCCAATTCCAGCAGCACGGCGGCCGCGGTGGTCATGACGTGGTGAAAGGCGGGCAAGATCGCCTGCTGCACGAACAGATCCAACTGGGATTCTTGTTCCATTGAGATTTCAATCGCGCCGGCCTGCAGGCTGCCCATGGCTTTGGCGAGCGCCAGCAGAGATTCCAGCGTGCTGCCGGTCGCGTCTTGCCCGACGCCGACAAAGCTGTAGAAGCCGCTGCCGTCTAGATAGCGCGAGCGAACCGCTGCCCCGATCGTGCGCGGCGCGATCATGCCGACATCGACGAACGGGGGCGGCTCGACGAAGCCGAAGGCGATGTTGTAGCCGCTGGCGAATACCAGCAGATGTCCTCGCTGGAGATAAGGTGAAATCCGCTCGAGATAAACTTCGGGCGCCACTTCATCCGGCAGGAAGAGCATCAGGATGTGGCAGCGCGGGATCACCTTTTCGATGTCTTGCGGCTCGAAGCCGTCTTCGCGCGCGTGGTCGCGCGTCTCATCCTCGCGCAGGCCGACAAGCACGCGGATGCTGGAATCGCGGAGGTTATTGGCGACGGGTCTTCCCAGGTTGCCAAAGCCAATGATGCCCACCGTCTTGCCGCTCAAGACATTGAGATTGGCCTCAGTTTCACGATAGATCGTCGCCATAGCCTCATCCCGCCAATCCAGGTTGCGCGCTTCAGCCGACTTGCTTGCGCCACAACTCCATATCCTTGCCGTTGCGAAAAAAACCGTAGCGTTCGTATAGTCGCTGCGATGGCAGATTGCTCAATTGCGTATTTACGGAGAGTTCCTCCAAGTTCCACTGGCGGAATTCTGCCAGAAGCTGCTCTATGAGCGCGGAGGCGATTCCCTGGCGTTGATATGCCGGATGCACCGCCAGGCGGGCGAGATGCCCCAGTCCCTCTAGGCGCGTGCTCAGCTGATAGGCGATTAATTCGTCATCGATCGTGGCGACGGTTGCGCTGGTTGCGCAGCGAATGGCTTGCCAAATATCGTGTTCCGCCAGCTGCCAGGGCGCGTCAAACGCCAGGCGGTCGATCATCATGATGCCATCGACGTCTCGCTGATCGGCCGCTCGAATGCGCGCGGAATGCTCGGGCGCCGCCCGCGGTCGATGGCCGATATGATTCATGGTGATGACATCGTCTTCGAGGCTGAAACCGCGCTCGCTCAGGTAGGTGGGCAGCCAGTTGGTGATCATAAGAACCACGATATTGTTGATTCCCAAGGCGGGGCAGCGGGCTTCGGCGGCTTCGCAGAGCTCCCGCACGACCAAGCCAGGCATCCTGCCATCACGAATGCCGAGCAGGCGAATCCAACTCCAGCCGTCTATTGGCAGCGAAAGTCCCAGATAGCCGACCAATTGGTCACCGTGCCAGGCGAGCAAGACATCGCCCATTTCGCCGTCGAGCCATTGGTCCGTTTCGTACCAGTCCAGGTGTTTGTGCGCCCATTGGCTGTGCCAGGCGAGATCGAGCAGCGCGCTGCGGTGTCGGCGCTCATAAGCGCTAATCTTCAAGCGCGTGCCCAGCATCAGGACTGCGTCTTCATCCGCTTGACGTAGCTGCCGACCGGGTCCAGGTCAAACCATTTGCAGAGCCGCCGATCAAACAGGCGGGTGGCGAGGCGGGGCGAATCTTCCTCGATCATTTGCCTGGTTTCGGATGTAGTGAAGACTGTTGGACGTTTGGAGAGATAGCGATAGTCGATGATTTGAAACAGTTTTTCCTTGGACCAGGACGTCGCGTTAGTCAGGCTCAGGTCATCCAGAACCAATATCGGAATGCCGAGAATATCCTGGAAGCGCTTATCGAAGCGCGAACGGGACTGGGGATCAAAGGCTTGTCTCAGATAATCCAGTAAATCAGGCGCGGTGGTGAACATGACATCCTTGCCGCGTTCATTGAGATCATTGGCGATGGACGCGGCCAGGTGCGTCTTGCCCGATCCGTAGTCGCCCAGGAAGCACAGCCATCCCTGCGGCTCCTGCGCCCAAGTTCGCGCCATGCGCAAGCCGGTTTTCAAGCTGGCTTTCTCATCATTGTCCAAGCTCTCCGCTTCGAAAGTATCGAAGCGCATTTCCTGGTAAAGTCGCAGGTCGTTAAAACGCATGTCGAGCGACTGAGTGCGCGCGACTCGGCGATAATCCGGCGCGTTGATCCGGATGTGCTTGACGATTTCGCCTTGCATCATGCGGCTGCTGATGCGCGGATCGAGGTCGTCGAAGGGCGTGTTGGTGGTGACAACTGTCGGCAGCTGATTGACATGGCGGAAGTTCAGCAACTGGAACAGCTTCTCCTTCGCCCAGCCGCTGGGATTCTCCACGCCCAGGTCATCGAGAACCAGGAGAGGCACGTTGCGTATGCGCTCGAAATAGGCGTCATAGGAGGCTTCGCTTTCGGAACCAAAGGTGGCGCGCAGCAGGTCGAGAAGATCGGGCGCGGTGATGAATATGACTTGCTCGCCGTAGAGCTCCAAACGCGAATTGGCGATGGCAACAGCCAGGTGAGTCTTGCCAGAACCGTAAGGTCCTTCATATACAAGCCAGCCAATCGGTTTTTCCGCATAGCCTTCCGCGATCGATTTCGCGTTGTAGAGAGAGGTCACGTTGATTGGCGTATAGCTGCCGCCGAGGTGGCTGACTCTGAAGTTTTCGAAGGTCTTGTCACGGTAGCCGTCGAGATTGCCGAAGCGGCGCAGGCGTTCGTGCATTTCCCGGTCGTCTTCGACGGGATGATTCGGGCAGCGCTGAAAGCGGCCGAAGCGCGGGTCGGTCAGCGGAACGTCGAGCGTATAGACGCCTTTGCCGTCGCAGAGCGGGCAGGGAAGATCGCGATTTTCCGGATCGTAGCAGACGACGTCAATTGAATATGCCGGTTCTTCGTCCGTCCGATGGCTTGATGTCGGCGTTCCGTTATCTTGACCGGCTAGGTTTGCGTCGTCCAAGGCGTCGCCCAGGTTTCTCACGGCTCCGTCCTTCCTGCTGCCATCTATCGAGAATCGCGCGGATATAACGCCAGTTCCGTTTGTTGCCTTCGACCGCCAGGCGCATCGCCTCTTCAATCCAGCCCGGCGGATAAACCTCCTCCGCCTCCTTGAGCGCATCGACGATCATCGGTGTCAACACGCCGATATTGTCTTCGTAAAGACCGAAAACTAAGGGCCGCGGTGGCAGAAGTTCGATCTCGCCCTGCGCGGACGGGCGCCACTCGCCCGCCAGAATCCGCTGCTGCAGCGCTCGGCCAGCGGCGTCAGCGCCGGTGTAGTAGCGCTTGGCCTCGCCCCTGACATGAACTTCCGACATCAGCAGCGTCCCGCGAGCCAGCATCTTTTCCAGCCCGCGCCGCAGCGCCGCCCGGGCGTCAGCGGATTCATCACAGATGGCGAGCCCGCGCATGAGCGGCTCTTCGGTGAGGAACTCGTCAAAGCGCAGGAAGCGGTAATCGCCCTCCTTTTGCTGCAGCGCCGCCAGGCAGAATATGGTCAGCTTGAGCTCGGCCAGATCGTCAATCAAAGGCAGGAGTTGGCTGAAGAAGTCGGCCGGCAGCGCGACCGGCTCTTTACTGTGAACGAGATTCTTGCCATTCTTCACAGCCATACGGCTCAATCCAGGTTGCTGATGTCAGCGAGGTTCAGATTGACCTTCCTGACGTCTTTGAAACGGGCATACGATTTCTCAAAATAGAGTTGGACAGAGCCGATTGGTCCGTGACGGTGCTTGGACAGCAAGACGTCGGCTTGATTGGGGAATTCGGTCGTATCCGGATTGTAGACTTCATCCCGGTACAGGAAAAGCACGGCGTCGGCGTCTTGCTCAATGGTTCCGCTCTCGCGCAGATCAGAAAGCTGCGGGCGCTTGTCCTGGCGCTGCTCAACCGCGCGCGACAATTGGGCGGTGGAAAGCACGGTGACGTTGAGCTCGCGCGCCAGTTCCTTCAGCGAACGGCTGATGTAACTGATCTCCTGCACGCGATTGTTCTCGTAGGCACGGCCGGCGGACATCAATTGCATGTAGTCTACCATGACGATATCAAGGCCATATTCGTGCTGGAGCCGGCGACACTTGGTTCGCATCTCGACCGGCGTGATCGAGGGCGTATCGTCAATGAACAGCGGCAGGTTGGATATGCGCCCGATGGCTTCGGTCAAGCGCGTGTGCTCGCGCGCTGTAATCCTGGCGGTGCGCAACTGCTGAATGCCGATGCCGGTCTCCATGGAGATCAGGCGCTGGACCATCTGCTCGACGCCCATTTCCATGGTGAAGATGGCGACGCGGCGGTCTCGGCGCGCGACATTCAAAGCGACCGATAGCATCCAACTCGTCTTGCCCATGCCCGGGCGCCCGGCGAAGACGATGAGGTCCGATTTCTGAAATCCGCCGAGCAAGCCGTCTAGGTCGTTGAAGCCGGTCGGCATGCCGATCGCGCCGACGCCGATCTCCAGCAGCCTTTCGAGCTCATCGTAGTATTCGCTGGCGGCTTCTTCGATCGGCACGAACTCGCGCTTCATCTGATTATTGCTGACGGCGAAAAGCGCCTGTTCCGCTTCGTCAATCACTTTGTCGATGGGCAACTCTTCGTCGAGCGCGAATTGGCGAATGCGGTCCGCGGCTTGAAGCATTTTGCGGCGCGTTGCCGTGCGCGCCACCATCTCGCCGTAAACTTCGACGTGGATGGCGGTCGGCGTATTGTTGACCAGGCTGGTCAAATAGGCTTGCCCGCCGACCTCGTCCAGCAAGCCCATGTCTTGCAACTCGCGCGGGAGCGTCACGTAATCGATGGCGTCATTGCGCTCTTGCAAGCGGCTCAAGGCGTTCCAGATATACTCGTGGCGCTTGATGAAGAAGTCTTCCGCCTTGAGAAAGGAGGCGACGCTGAGGAATGCTTTCGGCTCGAGGAGAATGGCGCCGAGCAATGCTTGCTCAGCCTCCTGGCTCATTGGCGCTTGCAGCGGCGTCCGCTGCGCTTGAAGGTCCACAAAAGGCCTTCCACTGAGGATGACCGACAGCGGTCCCTGTCCGGAGGACGGATCGCGACCGAGGTTCGGAAACTCGATTATGGTTTCAGACCGACTCTTGGCCTGAAGACTACTCTTCGTCTTCGAGATCTTCCAGGTTAAGGGTGTCTACGAAATCGGCAAAGGCGCTCAGTTTGCTTTCGTCGACGCGCTCGCCGCCTTCGCTTCTTTCATGCAGGTCGTCCGCCAGCCCCAGAATCTCCGGCTCGACATTGCGGTCGGGCCGAATGCCGGCGCGATCCATCACGTTCTTGTCGACATAAATCGGCGCGTTCAAGCGCACGGCCAGGGCGATGGCGTCGCTGGGTCGGGCGTCAATTTCGATTGTATCGCCGGCGGCGTCGATATTGATCACGGCGAAGAAGACATCTTTGCTCAGGTCGTTGATGTGGATATGGCGCACCGAACCGCCCATTTCCTGGATGGTGGACTTGAGCAGATCGTGGGTCAGCGGCCGTTCGCGCGCCATACCCTGCAACTCTAACGTGATCGCTTCCGATTCGAATTGGCCAATCCAAATGGGCAAGTACCTCTCTTCATCAACATCGCGCAGCACGACCAATCGATGTTGCGACATCAGGCTTACCTGTACTCGATCCACGATCATTTCAATCATAGTCCGGTCGCCTTACTCGAAATCAGTCCAATGCACATTATACACGGAAGTCCCCTCACTTCAAACATGGGTCAACATTCCGTCGCCCCAATTTTACCCTCTCTGAAACCCGCCCAAGTAAGGCGCTGCCTACAAATGCGCGCTGGGATTGGATACACTCAACACGGGTTGATACATGGGGAAGTGGTGTGCGTGGACTGTTGATGATGCTTGCGGTGGCGCTGCTGGCGGCCTGCGGGAGCATCCAAGAATTGGTTGTGCCAAAGCAGGCGCCGGAGTTGGGCTTTCGCTATGGCGAATTGCTCTTTGAAGATGGCTTCGGGAGCGGGGCCGAGTGGCGGACCTACGAATCGGGCGCCGATCTGTTCATTGGCGTTCGCGCAGGCGCCTTCCGGATTGAATTCAGCGGGCGGCAATATGTCTGGACGCAGCGTTCTGGCGAGCACCGCAATGTCGTGATTGAAGCGGAAACTGAGCAATCGTCGGATTATGATCACAACGCCTACGGATTGGCTTGCCGCCTGGATCCTGGCAACAGCGGGCGCGGCTATTTCTTCTTGATCAGCGGCGATGGTCATGCCAGCATTCGCTGGAGCAATGGGCGTTCGCTCGAGCCGATCGTCGCCGCGGCGCCGTCTGCCCATATCCGGCAAGGGCAGTCCAGCAATCGCTTACGGGTCGTTTGTATAGACGATTATCTGGCGCTTTGGGTCAATGGCCAATTCGTAGCCGACGCCCGTGACGGCCGCTCGGGGCAGGGCGAAGTCGGTCTGGCCGGCGTCATGAATTATGCGGGGGAGCGTCTCGCGGTTGATTTCGATGACATGCGCGTATGGCGCGCCGCTCTTGACAGGCGCGAGTCGTAAGCGCGCCATTCCCGCCCGCGATCGCAACAGAAGCGGCGCCTCTGCGTATAGTTGCATGAGGGAGCGGCGCCGAGCATTTGGAAAAAGCATGGGACTGGAAGACACGATAGCGGAAGCGATCGTCATGGCGATGGACGAGCTCGCTGGCAATCCGCAGCGCGCGGTGAAGTCGGCGCTCGACTGTGACTCGCCCGCCCAATGGATCAAGCAGGAGACGACCAAGCTGGCGGTCATCGGCGGCGCCGAGATGGTCGTGCCCGGTTTGCACGCATTCACGATTCCGACCGGCGTCAGCTATCTCTTGCACAAGATGGGTTATATCAGCTGGGGGATTGGCGCGCTCAAAGGCGCCTATATTGTCGAGACGGAAGCTTATTCCGACCTGCGCAATATCCTGGCGCTGTGGGCGAACGAGTCTGATTTCAACGCCAACATCATCGAGCATTTGGCGATTTCCTTTGATGCCTTGCGCTGGGCGCTTTCCGATGAGGGTCAAGCGGCGATGCCGGACCTGCTTGAGGCATCGGTCGATGAAACGACATTGCGCACTTACCATATCCTCCAGAAGCTGGCAGAGAATTTCGTCGCCGGCGATGAACGGGGCTACGCGATCGCCGGGGCGATGTTGGGCGCGGAAGAGGCGGCTCTACTGCTCGATGCCGGCAGAGCGAAAGTGAAGCATCTGAATTGCGAAGTGATGCTGACGCGACCGCTGGGGCGGAAGATCAGCCGGCGTCTGGCTTACAAGCTTGCGTCGCGGATTAGCGCGCGCGTGCCGGCGAAGATGATCGTCGGCTTCATCCCGGTCGCCGGGGCGATTGTCAACGCCTTCCTCAATGTGCAGACGATCCAGAGCATGGCCGACGCGGCCGAAAAGTACTACGATCGCCGTCTGCAGCGCGCGCATCTGGAAGCGGCGATTCCTTAAGTTGAATTAGCGATATCCTTCCGCCGCGCGCAGCTCGCCGATTATCTCCAGCACGATCGATTTGAAGGCTTCCAGTTTCTCGGCGCTGCTCAGGTGAACCAGGGCAAGCGACGGTCGGCCCTTTGTTTTCTCCGCTTTGAAGCGCTGCTTTTTTGGCAGCAGGTGGTTCAGTTGCCGCAGCGTGGCGGCGCGGACGCGCTTGCGGTCGAAGGGTTTGTGGGCGGCCAAGCGATCCAGCGAGATCTGGGCGGACGGCTTTCGGCGATATGCCCGCACTGAGAATATCGTCACCAACTTTCCGTTCAGATCGACACGCGCGTGAAAGCCCGGAGTGGTCGCCCCGCCAAAAGCCACTTCATCGGCAACGCCCCGCGCCCAATGGAAAAGATCGCGCGCGACAAGCGAGGCGATATCACCGGCGGGCAACTGCTCGACAAAGGGGAAGAAATTGGCTTCGACGGGATTCCTCGAGATGGTTGAAATGGCCTGCGGATTTGTGTCTTGGTCAGGTTGAAGCGCGCTCCTGATGGAATCGACGAGCTTCGCCATGCCGGCGGCGGGCTTGTGGCGCAGATCACAATACTGTATGTTGATGAGATGCAGAGGAATCAGAATATCAGCGACCAGAGCGGTGAACACTGGCTTGCGCAGCTGCCAGGCGTAGAGGCATTCGCGCTCCACCCAGACTGAACTCGCGCTTGCCTTTGAGAGCACGATGACCATCGCGTCGCAGCGTTGGATGCCCGCCTGAATCTCGCAAAGCCAGTCGGCGCCGCCGCGGATGTTCTCAAAATCAACCCAGACGTTGATTCCCGCGCGTTTCAGCGAGTCGGCGATGAAGAGGGTTTCATCGCTGTCTTGATTGCTATGGCTGATGAAGACTTTGGGCATGGCGTCTCGACTGGCCTGGATCAGCCTTGGTTTTCGGCGCCGTAGCGCTTGATGACATCGCGCGCCACCACCATGCGGTGCACCTCGGAGGCGCCGTCATAGATGCGGAAGGCGCGCGCTTTTTCGTACCAGCCCGAGAGAGGCAGATCGCGCGAGATGCCGCGTCCGCCGCAGATTTGGACGCAGCGGTCAAGCACGCGCGACACGATCTCCGAAACTTGCACCTTGGCGATGGAGGTTTCGACGCGCGCTTGCTCGCCCTGCGCCAGCAGCCAAGCCGCTTCCTGAATTAGCAGCCGCCCCATCTTCAACTCCATCTCCGAATCAGCCAGCATCCATTGGATCGACTGGTGGCTGGTCAGCGCGCCGCCAAAAGCCTCGCGCTCGGCGGCATAGTCCGTCGCGATTTCGAGGGCGCGCTGGGCGATACCGGTCCAGCGCATGCAGTGGGTCAAGCGGGCTGGACCCAGTCGCGATTGCGCCAGCATAAAGCCTTGACCTGCTTCGCCCAGGATGGCGCTATCGGGCAGGCGCACATCTTCGTAAAGAATCTCGACGTGCCCGCCGAAGTCCTTCGTGCCCATCACCGGCACATCACGCAAGATCTTGATGCCAGGCGTCTCTCGCGGCGCTAGGAACTGCGTGCAGCCTTGATAGGGATGCACGGCCGGATCAGTGACCGCCATGATGATGAAAAAGTCGGCGATTTCTCCGTTGGTCGTGAGCCATTTATGCCCGTTGATGACCCAGTCGCCGCCATCGCGGTCGGCGCGCGTTTGAATCATGCGCGGGTCGCTGCCAGCGCCGGGCGGCGGTTCGGTCATGGAAAAGGCGGAGAAAGTATCGCCATTGGCCAGCGGCACGAGGTAGCGTTCCGTTTGCGCCTCGTCCGCCCAGTTGTGCAGCAGGTGCATATTGCCTTCATCGGGCGCCGCGCAATGGATGGCCAACGGACCCAGCATGCTGCGCCCGGCCGCTTCAAAAACGGGCACGATCTCCTGGATGTTCAAGCCCATTCCACCCCAGGCTTTGGGCATGGTCGGCGCCCAGAGCTTGGCCGCTCTCGCCTTGGCGCGCAATTCTTGCAGGATGTCCGCGTTCAGGTCCGTGTTCGTCCGCAGCAGCTCCGTCTCAACTGGTAGGACTTCATCGTCGACGAATTGGCGGACGCGGTGGGCAATCGCTTCGACGTGGCGCGGAATGGAGAAATCCATTGGCTAGGACCTTTTGAGATTCAGAATCAGTGCTCGGCGCGAGTATACCATAGGGCGGATCGCGCCAGGCGAATGTCTGGTCGCGCATTGTGCTGGCGCGTCGTCAGTTTGTGCCGGCATCAGGCATCCGCTATACTCGTCGAGATTCAAGGAGATGCCCATGCGAAAATTTGTCATCGACACCGACTCCGCCTGCGATGACGCTGTCGCCTTGGTCATGGCGCTCCGGCAACCGGACATCGACGTCAAGGCGATCACGGTGGTTGGTGGCAACGTGCCTGTGCCGCTGGGCGTTCAGAATGCGCTTTACACCGTTGAGCTTTGCGGCGCTGACGCACCGGTGTTTGCTGGCTGCGCCAAGCCGCTGCTGCGCGATCTGGAGACGGCGCAGGATTTGCACGGGCACTCCGGATTGGGCGATATCGGCTTGCCCTTGCAGGGACGGATACCGGCGAATGGTCATGCCGCCGATGTGCTGCGTGATGTCATCAATTCGAACGCCGGCGATATCACCTTGGTGGCGCTGGGACCTTTGACCAATGTCGCGCTTGCTTTGCTGCGCGAGCCGGAACTGGCGCAGCGGGTATCCCACTGTTGGATTATGGGCGGCATCGGCGCGGGCCACGGCAATGTGACGCCGACGGCGGAATACAACATCTGGGTGGATCCGGAGGCGGCCAAAATCGTTTACGAGTCGGGCATGAAGATGACCATGGTTGGCTGGGATATCTCCTGGAAATACGCCACCTTTGATGCCGAGCAAGCCGACGAGATCCGCCGCATCGGCACGGCGCTGGCGGAGTTTGTTATTGACATCCAACCCCCCCTGACCGAATTCTCAATGACGGAGAACGCGCTGGCCGGATTTGACTTGCCGGATCCGATCACGATGGCGGCGGCGATCGACCCGAATATCGCCCAATACAAAGACTACCGGGTGGACGTCACGACCGGGGAGGGCTTGGCGCGCGGGATTACGGTGGTGGATGTGCTCGGCGTCAGCAAGAAAGCGCCACAGATGAGGGTGGCGACCAGCGCCAATCGCGCCGCTTTTGTCGACATGCTGAAGCGCAGCGTTTCCTAAGCTGGCGAGAAACGCTCTGGGAATCATTAAGAGTGGGCGAGCCACCGGCTCGCCCCTACAACAGAAATGCTTGAGTGTGGAGAGTTCCTTTCGCGCCGCTAATCCTCGCGGGTGGCGTCGAGCGGGACAGAGCCGTGCCCGGCGAATCCGCTGCCCGGGTTGGGGATGACCAGTTTCGTGCCGCCGTAGAGCCTGATCGGTTCGTCGCCCAGGTTTGCCAGGATGATCTCGGCGACGCTGGTCTCGTAGCGCCGCGCGATGCTGTACAAGGTTTCGCCGCGTTCAACGACATGGACGACCGCCGGTGGATGCTTGAAGGTCCTCTGCTCGGGCCAGCCATTGACGCGCGCAAGTCTGTTGAGCGCTTGGCCAACAAATGGTCGCGTTCGCAATTTGTCGAACGAAGAGACGACCGTATCGAACAGAGCGATCAACCGCGGGTGGTTTGGTAGCGCGGCGGATTTGCGCCGAAAATAGGCATCAACTGTACTAGCCGAGATTCAAGGAGAAGCCCATGCGAAACTTCATCATCGATACGGATACCGCCTCTGACGATGCGGTGGCGCTGGTGATGGCGATGCGGCAGCCAGATATCGACGTCAAAGCGATCACGGTGGTCGCTGGCAATGTGCCCTTGCCCATGGCGTTGCAGAACGCGCTATTCACGGTCGAATTGTGCGGCGCCGAAACGCCGGTATACGCTGGCTGCGCCAAGCCGCTGTTGCGCGAACTGGAGACGGCGCAGGATGTGCATGGCCGCGATGGCATGGGCGATATAGGCTTGCCCTTGCATGGTCGTGAGCCGGCAGATGGACACGCCGCCGACATGCTGCGCAAGCTCATCAACGCCAACGCCGGCGACATCACCTTGGTGACGCTGGGTCCCTTGACCAATGTCGCGCTCGCTTTGCTGCGCGAGCCAGAATTAGCGGGGCACGTCTCGCATTGCTACATCATGGGCGGCATCGGCTCGGGGCATGGCAACGTGACGCCGACTGCGGAATACAACATCTGGGTCGATCCGGAAGCGGCCAAGATCGTATTCGAATCTGGCATGGCGATGACGATGGTGGGCTGGGATATCTCCTGGAAGTATGCCACCTTCGACGCCGAAGAAGCCGCCGAAATCCGCCGTATCGGAACGCCACTGGCGGAATTCGTTGTTGATATCCAGGCAACCTTGACCGAATTTTCAATGACGGAGAACGCGCTGGCGGGCTTTGACCTACCCGATCCGATCACGATGGCGGCGGCAATTGACCCGGGAGTCGCCGAATATAAGGACTACCGGGTCGAGGTAACGACCAGGGAGGGCTTGGCGCGCGGGATTACGGTGGTGGATGTGCTCGGCGTCAGCAAGAAAGCGCCACAGATGAGGGTGGCGACCAGCGCCAATCGCGCCGCTTTTGTCGACATGCTGAAGCGCAGCGTTTCCTAAGCTGGCGAGAAACGCTCTGGGAATCATTAAGAGTGGGCGAGCCACCGGCTCGCCCCTACAACAGAAATGCTTGAGTGTGGAGAGTTCCTTTCGCGCCGCTAATCCTCGCGGGTGGCGTCGAGCGGGACAGAGCCGTGCCCGGCGAATCCGCTGCCCGGGTTGGGGATGACCAGTTTCGTGCCGCCGTAGAGCCTGATCGGTTCGTCGCCCAGGTTTGCCAGGATGATCTCGGCGACGCTGGTCTCGTAGCGCCGCGCGATGCTGTACAAGGTTTCGCCGCGTTCAACGACATGGACGACCGCCGGTGGATGCCTGAAAGTCTTCTGCTCGGGCCAGCCGTTGACGCGCGCAAGGCTGTTGAGCGCTTCTTGCGCGCGCTGGCCGCGGGCTTGCTCCGATTCAGAAGCGGGTAGTGCGCCGCTCCAATCGAGCACCTGCAGTTCTCGGTCAGCCCGGCGCCCAAGGATGGCGATGACGCTTTCGCCCTGCTGCGCCGTTCCGCCGAATATGGTCGTCACTTTGCCGCGGTGCACGGTCAGGCTGAGCGCGTTGTGATGCACCTGCTGAAAGGTGACCAGCGAGCCGACGTGAATATCAACGCCGTTTACCGTGAGATTGACCGGTCGGTCTTCCGGCGTCTGAATCGCGACCATCGCTTCGGCTTGTTCGCAGGCGGGATATTCGGCGCTGGTCGCCATGGAAAGCGCTTGAAAGGGGAAAGCGGCGCCGATGCCAATCGCAGGAAGCGAATCCATCGCCTTCAAGCGCGCCACGTTTTCGCGTTGCACCCAGGCAATTTTTCCGTCGTTCACGACGCGCAGCCAATCTCCGGTGTCGTCGAAGGCATCGACCAGCAGGAGTTCATCGACCGCGGCCGACCCAACTGGCTCGGGAATAATGCCGGGATTCTTGAATAGCGTCGTTTCGACCAAGGCGGCGGTGCTCAGCGGGTCGACAATGCGCGCGACCTTCGCCGGGTCGGTATTATTGACGACCTCGGCGGCGCCGGCCAGCAGGATCAAAATGCCAGGTCCCTTATAAGTTCGCGGATACTTGGCGCCGAGATGGAGAATCGCCAAGCCCCAGCGCCCCCGCTCGAGATCCAAGCCTCCCGATCGCATGCTTGTCAGGCCGGCGACAGAAGCGCGCTGAGAAGGACGGCTGAAATCCTCCAATTGCGAATCGTCCGCCGCGCTGGCTTCCACCAGCGGATGGCTGTAGCAAAGGCTGTCCCGTTCCAGATCGGCGCAGTTTGGAGCGATGCTGGCAAGCGCGTCATCCACCGCCGCGCGGCAGAGATCGTCTTGCGCCAGCAGCGGGACAAAGCGCACCGACGCGAGAAGGACTAGCATAGCGATGAGACGAATGATCGCCACTCTTGAATCAGCTTTCAACAGACAGATTCGGCGTCCATCTATGCTATCACAGCCGCAGGCCGTCGGCGAGAAGGTCGGCTGCGCACTCACTGATGCC
Organism: Chloroflexota bacterium; assembly: GCA_011523705.1. Classification (GTDB taxonomy): domain Bacteria; phylum Chloroflexota; class Anaerolineae; order Aggregatilineales; family Phototrophicaceae; genus UBA6055. The sequence continues at coordinate 35,079 of WTGC01000059.1, forward strand.
TGCGCCTATCTTGCGCGGGTGGCACTTGCCACGCAAGAGGCGACGCGTCTATGTCCAGCCCGCCCCGGTAATTCAGCGCGGAGGGCGGGTCTTCCGTCGCCTTTTGCGGGGCGGCTTTTGCTTTTTTTTCTGCGCTTGGCGCCATTGATCGCGCAATGTGACTGTGCGATTGAATACCAGCTTCTCCGGCGTCGAGTCTTCATCGACGACGAAGTAGGCCAGTCGCTCGAATTGAAAGCGATCGCCCGCGCGCGCGCCACGTAAATAGGGCTCGGCATAGATCGGGTCGACGACCGTCAACGAATCGGGATTGATGAATTCAGTGAAGTCTACATCGCGATGGCTATCGGGATGCTCGTCGGTGAAGAGGGTATCATAGAGGCGGGCTTGCGCTTTGATCGCGTGTTGCGCGGACACCCAGTGCAGGGTGGCTTTGACGCGTCGGCCGTCGGGGGCGGAACCGCCTCGCGTCGCCGGGTCGTAGGTGCAGCGCAGCTCGATAACTTCGCCGGAAGCGTCTTTGATCACATCGGTGCAGGTGATGAAATAGGCGTAGCGCAGGCGCACTTCGCGCCCGGGCGCCAGGCGGAAGAACTTGCGCGGCGGCTCTTCCATGAAGTCGTCGCGCTCGATATAGAGGACTTTGGAAAAGGGCAAGAGCCGCGTGCCAGCACTATCGTCTTCCGGATTATTGACGGCTTCCATCTCTTCGACCAGATCGTCGGGATAATTCTCGATGACGACTTTGAGCGGATTGATCACGGCCATGACACGATTCGCCGTCCTGTTGAGATGCTGCCGCAGGTGATACTCCAGCTTGTGCAGGGCGACGACGCCCTTCACCTTGCCCACGCCGATATCATCGCAAAATTCGCGGATCGCTTCCGGACTGTAGCCGCGGCGGCGCAAGCCCGAAATCGTCGGCATGCGCGGATCGTCCCAGCCGCTGACATGGCCCTCTTGCACCAGCCGAATCAGTTTGCGCTTGCTCAGCACGGTGTGGCTCAGATTGAGGCGCGCAAATTCAATCTGCTGCGGATGGAATATCTCGATATTGTCCAGATACCAGTCGTAAAGCGGACGATGGTCTTCGTATTCAAGCGTGCAAATCGAATGCGTGATGCCTTCAATGGAATCCGACTGGCCGTGGGCGAAATCGTACATCGGGTAGATTTTCCATTTGTCGCCAGTGCGCGGATGGGCGGCATCGAGAATGCGATACATGACCGGATCGCGCAAATTGATGTTGCCGTTCGACATGTCGATCTTCGCGCGCAGAACTGCTTCGCCCTCATTGAAGCCGCCGGCGCGCATCTTTTCAAAGAGCGCCAGATTCTCTTCCGGGGTCCGATTCCGGTAGGGACTCTCTTTACCGGGCTCGGTCAAGGTGCCGCGAAAAGCTCGAATCTCATCCGGGCTCAGTTCGTCGACGTAGGCGCGGCCGATACGGATGAGGTCAACAGCCATCTCGTAGAGCTCATCAAAATAGTCCGAGGCGAAGTAGAGGCGGTCGTCCCAATCGTAACCGAGCCAGCGGACATCTTCGGTGATGGCGTCGATATATTCTTGCTCTTCTTTCGCTGGATTGGTGTCGTCGAAGCGCAGGTTGCAGAGGCCGCCGTATTGCGCGGCAATTCCGAAGTTCAGGCAGATCGACTTGGCATGGCCGATATGCAGGTAACCGTTGGGCTCCGGCGGGAAGCGCGTATGGACGGCGCCGTTGAAGCGGCTCTTCTCGTTATGTTCGTCAATGATATCGGTGATGAAGTTTCTGCTGGACTCGCCGTCCGCCATAGCCTTATGCTCGCGAAATGATCATCACATCGGTAGAACAAGGCAGTATCTTAAACAAGGAGGGGCGCTCCATCAATAGCGATTCGGACAGGCGCCAACCGCGCTTGCACCGGTTGCGCGCGAGCCCATTCAGGTACAATGGCAGGATGACAACGGAAACACTTGCGCGAATTTTCGAGCGCCGACTATGAAGCTATTGTGGGTCTTGCCGCTCATATTGGCTGCTATCCTGCCGCCCGTCACTGCAAGGGCGCATGGATATGTCGTCCGCGCCATACCGGCTGATCGCAGCATGCTTGAGCGCCCGCCAACGCGGCTGCAATACTGGTTTAGCGAAGACCTGGAGCCGCGCTTCAGCGAAATCAAGCTGCGGGATCAATCCGGCGAAGTCATCGCCAGCGGATCCGTCGACGCGGAGAATCATGCGCTGCTGTCTTTGCGCGTGCCGGCTGGCTTGGGCGATGGCGCCTATATCGTGGAACTGCGGCCCGCTTTCGCCAGCGATGGGCATGTCATCGCCGAGAGCCGCGTGTTCTTCGTCGGCGAGGAAGTCGGCGGGATTATCGGCAGCGCCGCCGATGACCGCGCCCTTCCCTTGGAGGTGATTTGGCGCGCCGGGCTGAACTTGGCCAACTTCCTCTTTTTTGGCGCCTCGCTCTTATACGCCGTCGTTCTGCTGCCGGCTTGGGGCAATCGGCGAAATCCGCACGGCATCTTGCCAAGCCGCGTCACGCGCCGGCTGCGCAACTGTTTGGCGGCGGCTGTTGCGCTGGCGCTGCTCGCCAATCTGGTCGCGTTGCTGCAGCAATCCATGGTCTTCTTCAATGCCGACGCGCTTCAGGTGATTCAGCAGAGTCTTTGGGGAGTCGTGCTGATTGGATCGCGTTTTGGCGACCTGTGGATCTTCCGCCTGGTGCTGCTGATATTCTGCGCGGTCTTGATTTTCGTGGCGGAGTTCTATCGCGCGCTGATGCCGGGGCTATCGGCCGGCATCTGGCGGGGTCTGCCCTGGCTGGGCGCGCTCTTCATCGGGCTGACGATGGTGACGGGGCACGCCGCCGGGTCAACCCTGATGCCCTGGCTGGCAATCGCGGTCGACTGGCTTCACGCGCTGGCGGCTGCCTTCTGGACTGGTGGCGCGCTGGCGCTGACGCTGGTGCTGCCCGCGGCGCTGGCGCCTCTTGATGGGGAGCGGAGACGGCAGGCGATTCGGGCGGTGATGCTGCGTTTCTCGCGGATGGTCACGCCGCTGGTCGCGCTGATGATCATCAGTGGCATCTACAACGCGGCCAACTTCTTCGTCACGCCCGCTGATCTTGATACTGGATACGGACGGACGCTGGCGGTGAAGCTGTTGCTGATCGCGCCGCTGCTGCTCATTGGCGCCTGGCAGCATATTGTCTTGCGTCCGCCACTTGCCGCGCGCCTGGAACGAGCCTGCGCCATTCTGCCTCGGTCGCATCGCGCGTGGATGGCGCAAGCGGTCGCAACGGGAAAGGCGCTGCGACTGGAAGTCTTGCTGATGTTGACGCTGCTCGGCGCGGTCGCCTTTTTGAGCGCGACGCCAGTCCCTGAGCCAGCGTCACTGAAGGATGAAATTGAGACGCCGCAGATCACGCAGATCGTCGGCGAATACACCATCACATCGGCGATCATCCCGGGTGGACCCGGCGTCAACACTTATGACAGCGTAGTTTGGCGTGGCGAGGCGCCCGCGGCAGATGTCAACGTTCACTTGCAGCTGGTCCATCCGCGGCGTGGGGTTCGCAGCCCTTGGCATCAAACGGAACAAGTGGAAGAGGGCTTGTATGTGGCGGCGGGCGATGACATTGATGAGGCCGGCGAGTGGTGGTCGCTGATCAACATCGTTTCCGAAGACGGCTCTGTGACGCGGGCGGCAGCTGTTTGGGAGATTAGCGAGGCGGCGGCGGTGATTCAGTCGTGCCCACCGAATGTCGGGCATTTTGCGCTGCTGCTGGGGATCATATTCATACTTGCATCACTTGTTCAGCGCCGCGCGAGACGACTGCTAAGCGCCTTGAATCTGGGACCCGCAAGCGCGCTGCTGGCGCTTGGCGCTTTGGTGGTGTCGATCGGTGTTATGGTTGCTGGCGCGCTGCTGATCAACGAGCGGCTGCGCCAGTACGAAGAGACATTGTACCCGCCGCCCGAGCCGGTCAATACCGTGCTGCCGGATGCCGAATCGTTAAGACGGGGAGCGGCGCTCTATCGCGAGCGCTGTATGGTCTGGCAGGGGCATTCGGCGGATTTTCGCGCGCTACGGAACCGGTTGGGAACGGCGCGCGACGATTTTCTATATGGCGTGGTGGTCGGCGGCTGGCGTGAATTGCCGGCTTGCGAGGGCGATCTAAGCGAGCGGGATCGCTGGGATATTGTGAATTACTTTCGGACTTTTGAGGCGCGGGAGTGAAGTTTCCACAGCCGCCCGGTAATCACGCAACCGCTCACACAAAATATCAAACCCGCACGACTAGAGTCTGTATTAGCGTTTCGCCGCAGCGCCGGTGCTTGTGATGGTGCGTGCTTTAGGGCGAGACAAGGGTCGCGTGGACACTGACCGTCTCTCGCCCCTACAGCTCCTTAACTTGACAGCCACTTAGTTGCTGTGACACAGTACCGGACAAGCCCGACAATCATGTATTCTTACCTCAAGAATCCCTCGCTGAGCCCGCCGTCGACATTGATGATCTGCCCGGTCGTTTTGCTGAAGGCGTCGGTGATCAGCAGGTGGGCGACTTCGGCCTGATCCTCGGGTCCAATGGCGGATTGAGTCAGGGTGCGCCGAGCGTAAAAGTCCGCCAGGCGTTCGCGCAGGGTATCGCTATCTTCGTCATCGCTGAATGCGAGATCGTATTTGTTCAGCGAGCTGATGACGCGCTCGCGGGGGAACATGCTGCTGCCCTTGACTACGGTGGCCGGCGCCAAGCCGTTCACGCGCACCAGCGGCGCCAGCTCAATCGCCAGCTCGCGAACGAGGTGATTGGCGGCCGCTTTGCTGGTGTCGTAGGCGATCGTGCCTTTCTTCGCGACAACGGCATTGACGCTGGTGGTCAGGACCAGGGAGGCTGGCAATTCTTGCGCTGCCCAGAGCGGACGGGCGCAGTCGGCGATGACATAGCCGCCGCGGACGTTCACATCGAAGCTGACGCGCCATTGCTCAGCCGTATTCCGTCCCTCGGCGTCGGGCGTGAAAAAGACGCCGGCCGTGACAATGATGTCGTCGACCCCGCCGTAAGCCAGGATCGCGCTCTCCAGCATGGCTTGGACACTATCGGCATCGGTAATGTCGACTGAGAGGCCGATTGCCGGACCGCAGCGGGAGACGCCCGTGCCGGCGACGCCGATGCCTTGACCGTATTTCGCGGTAAGCACCTCAGCGGTCAAATTGGCCCCGTCGAAATTGCGATCGGCGCAGACGACATGGGCGCCTTTCGCAGCGACGCGCTTGGCGGTTTCCACGCCGATGCCACTGCCGGCGCCAACGACCAGCACGACTTTGCGCGCCAGCTCGTTCTCCGGCGGCATGCGGCGGAGTTTGGCTTCTTCCAGCGCCCAGTATTCGATGTCAAAGGCTTCTTGCGGCGGCAAGGCGACATATTCGCCGACGGCTTCAGCGCCGCGCAGCACCGCAACGGCGCAGCTGTAGAACTCCGCTGTCACGCGCGATTCGCTCTTGTTCTTTCCAAAGGCAATCATGCCCAAGCCGGGAATCAAAATCACGGTGGGGTTGGGATCGCGGATAGGCGGGCTGTCCGCATGGCGGCAGGCTTCGTAGTAGGCGCTGTAATCGGCGCGATATTGCTCAATGCCGCTGGCGAGCTTGTCCAGCAGGGCGGTCAAATCTTCCGCGCGCGGATTCCAATTGATATAGAGCGGCTTGATTTTGGTGCGCAGGAAGTGATCGGGGCAGGAGGTGCCGAGCTCGGCCAGCCGTGCCCCCTCGGCGCTGTTGACGAAGGTCAGGATGTCGTCGTCATACTGAACGGTGCCGATGAAGCGATTCTCTTTTGAGATCAAGCCACGCAGCGTCGGCAGCAGCTCGACCAGCAGCGCGTGACGTTCCTCCTCGGACGGATTGGCGTATTTCGCGCCGCCGAAGGTCGCCGCGCCCTTGTCGCTCTGGGCGAGATAGCGCGCCGCCATTTCAATCAGGGTCAACGAAAGTTCGTAACAGGTCTTGTCATCATCGGCCCAATTGATCAGGCCGTGCCCGCCGAGCACGATGCCGACGATGCCCGGGTTGGCGACGATGGCTTCTTGCAGGACCAAGCCCAGGTCAAAGCCCGGACGCTGCCAATCGAGCCAAAGGACCGCGTCGCCGTAAATCTCTTGAGTGAGTCTTTCGCCATTACTGGAAGCGGCGATGGCGATAACGGCATTGGGGTGGGTGTGATCGACGTGGCGGAATGGGATGAATGCATGCAGCGGCGTATCGATTGAGCTGGCGCGCGGATTCAAATTGAAGACGCAATGCGGGTACATCGAGACCATCTCGTCTTCAATCGGCGTTTTGACGCCCTTGGTCTCGGCGGCGTTGTATACATCTTGCAGCTGCATCAGTTTGTCCATATAGAGCGAGGCAAAGTTTTCGCGCTTGGCCGTGCGGAGATCGCCGCCAGAGCCCTTCACGAACATGACATCAACATCATTGCCAGTGAGGGGATCCGCCCGCCAGATTTTGCTGGAGGTGTTGCCGCCGCCGGTGTTGGTGATGCGCTGGTCGCCGCCGAGCAGGTTGGAGCGGTAAACAAGGCGATCAACCGCATCGAGCGTCGCGGCCTGGGCATCGTCCCAGAGATAGTTGACGTGGCGGTATTCAGATGGTTTGAATGGTTTCATGGGCGTTCCTATTTAAATGCGCGTCATTGGACGTTGTTCGGCAAGTATAAGATTCGACTGTAAAATGCATAAGGGCGAGCCACCGTCTCGCCCCTACGAATATCGAAAATGGAATTAATCACAAGGGCGTTTCAGCGCCGCGCGTAGGTCGCGTAGACACTGACCGCCGACACTGCGGGTCAAACGCCCCTACAGACTATAGACGGATGGAGATTATCGCGCGCGAGCGCCGCTTATCCCCTCTGAGACAAGACAGTCCGTTCGTAGTCGCGGATTTCGTCCATGAATGCCATGCCGACTGGCACTTCCTGCCGCTGGCAGTAGTAGTCCCAGACGGCGCCGAAGGGCAATCCCTTCAACTCTTCCAGCAGGGCGAGGCGCCCGGTGAAGTCGCCTTCGTTTTCGTAACCCCGCAGCAAATCGCGCGGCTCCAGAAGCGCCATCAGCAAGGCGCGGCAGGCGTTGCGCGTGCCAATCGCCCAGGCGCCGATGCGATTGATGCTGGCGTCGAAGAAGTCGAGCCCGATATGCACCCGTTCCAAGGCGTCGCAGCGGACGATCTCCTGCATGATCGACTGCAGGTCATCGGTCAGCGTCACCACGTGGTCGCTGTCCCAACGGACGCCGCGGCTGACGTGCAGCAGGACCTCCGGCACATAGAACAGGATGGACGACAATTTGTCGGCGATGGTTTCGGTGGGGTGGAAGTGGCCCGCGTCCAGGCATAGCAACTTTTGGCGGGAAGCGGCATAACCCAGATAAAACTCATGGGAGCCGACGACATAGCTCTCGGAGCCCAAGCCGAAGAGCTTGCATTCGACTGCGTCTAGGTTGTGCGCCGGATTGATTTCCATAGCGAAAATCTCATCAAGCGCGTCGATAAGGCGCTGACGGGGGGCGAGGCGATCGGCCGGCATGTCTTTGTAGCCATCGGGAATCCAGAAATTATTGATGGAGGGGCTGCCCAGCGCGGCGCCGAAGGAAGCGCTGATCAGGCGCGAGGCCATGCCGTGATCAATCCAGAATTGGCGAATTCCCGCGTCAGCATGCGAGAGCGTGAAGCCATCATCGGCGAGGTCATGGGAAAAGAAAGTCGGATTGAAGTCGAGACCGTGATTATTGCTTTTCGCCCAATCGACCCAGGAGGCGAAGTGCTCTGGCTTGAGTTCGTCGCGCGGCACTTTGGTCGGGCTATCGAGATAGGAGCCATGCAGGGCCAGCCGGTGGTTGCCGGGGATTAAGCTGTAGGCTTTGTCGAGATCGCTGCGCAATTCGTCAATATTGGTGGCTTTGCCCGGATAATTGCCGGTGGCCATGATGCCGCCGCTGAGCCCGCGCTCCGGGTCTTCGAAGCCGCCGACATCATCGCCCTGCCAGCAGTGCAGGCTGATGGGCACGGTCTTGAGGATATCCATGGCGGCGTCGGCGTCGACGCCAAAAGCGGCGTAGCGCTCGCGGGCGATGTTGTAAGCGGATTGAATCTGTTTATCGGAGGGTTGGAAGGTCATTGGTTGATTCTTTCTTTACTGAGGGCGAGTCACCGCCTCGCCCCTACAACAGCTTGTGCGTTGGGCGAGTCACCGCCTCGCCCATACAACAGTGCGTTGGGCGAGTCACCGCCTCGCCCCTACAACGAATTGTGCGTTGGGCGAGTCACCGCCTCGCCCCTACAACGAATTGTGCGTTGGGCGAGTCACCGCCTCGCCCCTACAACAGATTGTGCGTTGGGCGAGTCACCGCCTCGCCCCTACAACAGATTGTGCGTTGGGCG
>WTGC01000059.1:43603-49226 GCA_011523705.1 Chloroflexota bacterium
AGTCACCACCTCGCCCCTACAACGAATTGTGCGTTGGGCGAGTCACCGCCTCGCCTCTACATTATAGACGGCAAAGGCAGAATCAGCGGGCGCCGGCCGCTTGCAGGCAGGCTTGCATGTGACCGCGAGATTCGGCGCCGATGACGATGCATTGCTCAAGCGTGTGGCCCATCCGTTTTGTACCGATGACTTCGAGATTCAATGGACCGGTGTAGCCGTGCTCGTGCAGCACGCGGATATAGCCGACCAGATCGATATCGCCGCGGCCATTGGCTTGGTCTTCGGGCGCGCCCGGTCCCTGCTGGCTTCCCTTGCAGTCGCGGATATGCACGTGCTTGATACGGTGGATGACCGCTTCAATCGCCTCGACCGGATTCTCGCCAGCGCGGTGAATATGCGACGGGTCCATGTCCAAGCCGAAATTGGGCGAAGTGATGTCATTCAAGATCTTGAGGCTGGTCGGGGTATTGTAGACGTAATTGTTGACGTGCGCCTTGACACAAAGCATGACCCCGTAATGCTCGGCACGCTGCACAAGGGCGCCAAGTTCATCCAGCACCTGGGGATAGGTAGACTCGTCGTCCGACTTGCCGCCCGGTCCAACATTGATGATGGGAATGCCGGTCTCGACGGCGGCCTGCATGGCGCGCTCCATCAAGTCGGGGTCGCGCGAGGATTGCTCCATCGCCAGCAGTTCGAGGTCGTATTCTTTTGACAGGCGGACGACCTCAGGCGCGCATTCCTGCCAGCGGGACAAGACAAGGTGCTGACTCATCTCGTCGATGGCCGATATTTCGATGCCGTCATAGCCGGCCATCTTCAAGTATTTGAAGGCGGTCTCCATGTCCCAACTGCCGAATAGAAGTGAGTTTGCTCCGAGTTTCATCTTGTGATTATCCTCCTGTTTGTGGGCGAGTCACCGCCTCGCCCCTACAAATTCGTCAAAACGGGCGAGTCACCGCTGCAGGTCAGAGTCTACGCGACCTCGCCCCTATGGTTTTGTAAATGCGGGCGACTCAATGGGTAGCTTAGACACTAACCGGCAGTCGCCCCTACGATTTTCGTACTTATTTGATCGACGTACACCACCGACTCCGTCTCCAGCGATTCGATCGCGGCCGCCAGCACCTTCTGCGCCGCCAAGCCATCGGCGCCGCTGCCATCGACATCCTCGGGCGCGACGCCGTCCGACACCTGCTGCAAGAAGCAATGGATGCGCTCGCGGAAGGTGTTCTCGAAATTGTGGAAGCCGCCGAAGAGCGGATCGGTGTAGACCGTCTTTTCCATGTCGCCGGCGGGATAGAGCGTCAACTCGCGCCACATATCGTCGAGCACGAAACGTCCGCCGGTGCCCGCGACTTCGCAGCGCTCCATCGGATGGCCGCGCTCGATGTCGTAGCTGCCGGTCAGCGCGCCGACGACGCCGTTGCGGAAGCGGAAGTTGAATTGCGCTGTCGACCAGATCTGGCGGCCCGGCGCCTTGGTCGCGAAGCAATGCACCGCTTCGATATCGCCGCAGAAATAGCGCATCACATCCACCGTATGCGGATGCAGCGACTTGATATGATAGTGGGGCGAGGTCTCGGCCGGGTTCATGATCCACATCGCCATATTGACGAAGAGCAGGTGGCCCAGGCGGCCCTGATCCACCCATGACTTCGCCAGGCGAGCGGCCGGCGTGAAGCGGTGATTGAGATTGATGCCGTAGCACAAGCCCAAGTCGCGCGCTTTCGCCACCATTTCTTCGGCCGGGGCGATTTCGTTCGAGATCGGCTTTTCGCCCAGGACGTGGCAGCCAGCCTCCAGCGCTTGCATTGTCGGCAGGTAATGATCGCTGCTGTTTTCGTAGCCGCCGGTGGCAATGCTAACGACATCGGGCGCCAGATCGCGCAGCATGTCTTCAAGATCGTAGAAGGCCGGCACGCCGTGAAGTGCCGCCGTTTTGTCTGCTCGCTCGTGAATGATGTCGCAGACGCCAACGAGCTCCGCCAGCTCGTCCTGCGCGTATAGATTCGCGTGTCGATTGCCGATTGGTCCCAGACCGATGACGGCTGCGCGCAAGGTCATGGTTGAACTCCAAGTTGCGGGCGACTCACAAAGTCGCCCCTACGACGGCCGCGGATTTCTGCGGAATCTCGTAATTGTATTCGCGCATGGCTGGCTCGAAGAAATCAAAGTAATTGACGCCATCATCGTGCCGACAGCGGTTGATGGTATCCTGCCGCATGACAACGCGCGCCAATGGAATGCCGAGGAAATCTTCGAGCCGTTCCAGGGTCTCGTCCTGATTGGTTACGAAGTCTTCGAAGCGCACTTCAATCCAGCGCTCAGGCTTGGGCGTCGATTTGACCAGATCATACTGGTATTTCCAGGAGATGGCGCGGCGCAGGCGCTCGTCATCGGTCTCCGGGTATTGAATGCCAAAGTCGCGCATGTCGTCCGTTTTGTGCGAGCCGATGATGCAATCGCGCGGATTGCGAATCCAGAAGATAAAGTGCGTATCGGGGAACAGGCGCAAGATCCAAGGGAAGATCAGCGTGGTCTCCGGCACTTTCCAACCCTTCAGTGGACGCGAATGATTCAGCACTGATTCCAGGTAACGATTGAGATATCGATTGAAAGCGGGCGGAATCTCACAGTTGTGTACGCGGCTGAAATCCCAACTCAGGTCGCCGTTCCACTTCACGTAACGGGCGAAGACGCGGCAGGCGTCATACATGGCATGGGCCGGCACCAGATCGCCCGAGGGATTCAGCGTTCGCCCCATGTAGACGCCGGATGCGTAGAGCGTGTGCGAAATGGTCCGCGTGCCGCTATGTCCGCGGCCAATGATTGTAATCACAGGGAGACAACCTGCCTGGTGTCCCAAGACTCGATCGCCGCTTCAATGATGCGCTGTACGTGCAGCGCGTCGGCGCCGGAAGCGTCGATCTTGTCGGGGGCGACGCCCGCCAGGTTTTGGTCCACCCAGTGATTGATGCGCGTCTGGAAGGTCTCGCCGAAGTGGCTCATGCCGCCATAGTTTTCGTGGCGTTCCGTGGTGCCTTCAAAGCGGGGATAATAGATGAGTTCTTCGCAGGCGTCTCTAAGGTATACGCGCCCGTCCGAGCCGAATACATCCAGCGTCTCAAGCCCGTAGCTGCCGCCGCCCATGCTCGTATGGCCCCAGTTGCCGTCGTAGCTGCCGCGCAGGTGACCGATGATGCCGTTTTCGTAGAGTAGATTGACTTGCACGTTGGACCAGATCTTGCGGCCTTTGCCCTTTTTGAAAATCGCGTGCACCTGTGTCACATCGGATTGGGCGAAATAGCGCATGACATCGAGCGAGTGCGGGTGCAGCGCGCGCATGTGAAAATGGGGCGATGTCTCATTGGGATTGTTGATCCACATGGTCATGTCGATCATATTGACTTCGCCGAGGCGGCCGCGCAGCATCCACTCTTTCGCCAGGGCGGCGGCGGGCGTGAAGCGATGATTGAGGTTGATGCCGTAACGCAGGTTTTTCTCGCGGGCGAGCGCAACCATCTCTTCGGCTTCTGGGACGCTATTTGAGATCGGCTTTTCACCGAGCACGGGATAGCCCGCGGCCAGCAGCTGCATGGTCGGCGCGTAATGGTCGCCGCCGTTTTCGGCGCCGGCGGTGGTGACGCTGGCTGCGTCAAATTCGACGCCGCTTTCGAGGAGAGATTGCACCGAGTAAAAGCCTTGACAGCCGAAGGTCTCGGCCGCTTTGTCCGAGCGTTCCTGGATGATATCGCAGACGGCGACGACTTCGGCATCGGGGTGATTCGTGTAACAGCGCCCGTGATTGTTGCCGATCCCGCCCATGCCGACGATGGCTACGCGTAAGGTCATTTGTTGTCTCCTTTACAAATGCGGGCGTTTCGGCGAAACGCCCCTACAGTTTTGCCTTGTGAGGGGCAAGCCCCATCCCCGACCGCCTGTGTCTACGCGGCGCGGCCCCTTCCCCAGCGAGCTAGGTGAAGGGGAGCTAATCCCTGAGAGCACCGATACTCATCCCGCTCCTTGCCCACCGCGAGACGCAGAGAATGTTGCGTGGCCGCAGCACTGTCGCGCGTGCGTCTATGGATCTGCCTTGCAAATGTGTTTATTCTTCCTCGCGCGATTGGGCTTGCAATCTGATCGCTATGTTCACATCGCCGATATACAAGGTGTCGTAGGCTTGCTGCGACGTCTTGAAGGCGCCGACGCCTGTTTGGCCGTGCCAGTCGCCCTGGGTGAGCATCGGATTGGTCAAGCCGGTTTCGGCTTCGCGCTTGGCGATCCACGCCTCCATGCGCGCGCGCAATGCTGTGACGACATCGGGTCGCTCTTCGGCCAGATTGTGGTCTTCATTTGGGTCTTCCACCAGGTTGAAGAGTTCGACTTCCGGCTTGAAATGGAAGTCGGGCTCGAGCGCGATCATCAGCTTCCAGCCCGGTGTGCGCCAGCCGTGCTTGCGCATCCAGGTGCACTCGCTGATATAAAACTCGCTGTCGAACGATGTCACCTCGCCTTCCACCATCGCCATTAGGCTTTGACCGTCGAATTGGTAGCCGTCAGAGGCTGCATGGTCCTCGAGTCCAGCCAGGTCGAGCAGGGTGGGCAGCAAGTCTTTGTGCTGGTTGAAACCGCTGAGACGCATGCCCGCCGGCACTCGTTCCGGGTAGCGTATGATCAGCGGGACGTGCAGGACGTTATCAAAGATGCCGTGATGATCGAACCAGAGCTCGTGATCGTAGAGCGTCTCGCCGTGATCGCCATTAAGCGCGACGATTGTGTTGTCGAGGATGCCCATGCTGTCCAGCGCTTCAAATATCGATTGGATGCAGGCGTCCATATAGGCGATGGCGCCATCGTATTGGGCGATGACGTAATCCTTGTCGGTGATGCCGGGCGGCATCCAAGAGCGGAAGAAATCGGCGAATGGCTTGAAACTGAGCACCGGATCCATTGAGCGGTTGTTGGGGTCGCATTCATCGCCGTGATAAAACATGCGCTCGTAAGGTTCCGGCGGTAGGTAGGGCGCGTGCGGGTCCATGTGACGCAGGGTGACAAACCAGGGCGCCCCTTCGGCAGTGAGACGCTCCAGTTCGGGAATCGTCACATCGTTGAGGTTTTGCGCTTTGGGGCTGCGGCCCAATTCATAGCTGCCCCAGCCGGCAAACTCGACATAGTTGTCGTAACCGCGCGAACTGGGATTGCCTTTGAAGCCTACGGATGTCGTGTTGTAGCCATAGCGCCGGAAGATCTCAGCCGCTGTTGGCGCTTCGGGCCGCAGCGGACCCTTATGGCGCAGCGCCACAACTTGGGTGCCGAAGCAGTCCAGTCCGGTGAGCATGGAGGCGTAAGCGGGCGTTGTCGGGATGTGGGAGCTGAAGGTGTTTTCGAACAGGGCGCCCGATTGGGCGAAGCGGTCGATATGTGGCGTGGTCAGCCGGTCGTAGCCGTAGCAGGACATGTGGTCAGCGCGGATGGAATCAATGGCAATCAGCAAGATATTTGGCTTATCAGGCATAGGCTCTTCTCCTTCTTTCGCGGGGAAGTCTACCATAGGCGCACACGCTGCGCTACAGATTCGACTGCAAGCCAATAAGGTAGCTATTCTCGCGCGATTTCGCAA
>WTGC01000180.1 GCA_011523705.1 Chloroflexota bacterium
GGGCCGGGGGATGGGGGCTTGCCAGGAAATCGCGCTTGACAGAGACCTCAATCCGCGCTACGCTCTCCACAACTGAATATTCCAAAAGACTGAGAACCAGAGTAGTACCCGTCACCCTGCAGTTCAGAGACTCGTTAGTTGCTGAGAATGCGAGACAGGCAGAGACGGCGAATGGACTGGGGAGTCGCGCAGGTGAAAGGGCGACGGACTAGCTTGCGCCGGCGAGCGCGCCGTTAACAGCGCGGGATATCGACCTTGCGTCCGTATCCACAGAGTGGTCCGCGCGAGCGGGCAATCAAGGTGGCACCGCGGGAACCCTTCTCGTCCTTGATTGGATGATTCGGGTTCTTTTGATTTTGAGGAGACGGCGATGTTCCAGACGATGCAGCGAGAGCGAACCGATATCAAACCGACGCGACAGGAAATCTATCGACACTTTGAACAAGGCGATCATGTGCCGGTTTATCGAACGCTGCTGGCCGATCTTGAGACGCCCGTCTCGGTTTATATGAAGCTCAAGGAAGCGGGCAAACCGGCTTTTCTGCTGGAAAGCGTCGAGGGCGGCGAGCAGGTGGGGCGCTACTCCTTCATCGGCGTCAATCCCAAAGGCGTGATCAGCGTCAAGGACAATGTCGTCAACTTCGAGCGCGACGGCGAGACGACAAGATTCGCCCTACCCGAAGGGCAAGATCCGCTGCATGTGATCAAGCGCCATTTTCAGACGGTGAATCCGGTGGCGCTGGAGGGTTTGCCACGCTTGGTTGGGGGCGCGGTCGGCTATATGTCTTATGACATCGTGCGCTATTTTGAAGATCTGCCGGCCACCGCCAGCGATGATCTGCGCGTGCCGACAGTTGCGTTCATGCTGCCGGATACGCTGGTGATATTTGACCACGCCATGCACAAGCTCATCATTTTGGCCAACGCCCACAATACGGGCAATGATCCGGACGCCGCCTACGACCGGGCGATCGCGAGCATCGACGGGATTGCCCAAGCCTTGTCGGCGCCCTTGGCGCATCCGGCTTACGATGTGCCCGTGAATGGTGATTTGATTGATCCCAAAGCAAACGTTGAAAAGCACGTCCACGAAGCGCGAGTGCGAGCGGCGAAGGAGTATATTCGCGATGGCGACGCCTTTCAGATTGTCTTGGCGCAGCGCTTCAGCCGGGGTACCGAAGCCAGCCCGCTGCAGATTTACCGTGCGTTGCGCGCGACCAATCCGTCGCCTTATATGTTCCTGCTCGAATTCAGCGATGAATTGACGCTGGTTGGCGCATCGCCGGAAATGCTGGTTCGCCTCGAAGATGGCATCGCCTACAATCGCCCGGTCGCTGGCACGCGGCGCCGTGGCGCGACCGAGCAGGAAGACCTCGCGCTGGAAGAGGAGCTGATCAACGATCCCAAAGAGCGCGCCGAACACGTCATGTTGGTCGATCTGGGTCGGAATGACCTAGGGCGCGTCTGCGATTATGGCACGGTTAAAGTCACCAAGATGATGTATATCGAACGCTTCTCGCACGTGATGCATATCACAAGCCAGGTCGAAGGTTTGCTAAGCGAAGGCATGGACGCCTTCGATCTGGTGCGAGCCACTTTCCCGGCCGGCACGCTCAGCGGGGCGCCAAAAGTGCGGGCGATGGAAATTATTGAAGAGCTTGAAGAGACGCGCCGCGGACCCTATGGCGGGGCGGTTGGTTATTTCAGCTTTGACGGCTCCATGGATATGTGCATTACCATCCGCACCTTGTTGATGCAGAACGGCGCCATCAGCGTGCAAGCCGGCGGCGGCATCGTCGCCGACAGCGATCCGACCGCGGAATACTACGAAACGATCCACAAAGCCGCAGCCGTCTTTGAAGCGGTCAAATATGCCGAAAATGGACTGATGTGAGCGCATCACGACGGCACGCTATCTGTAAGGGCTATCCGGTACTAAAGAATGCCTGAAGCCAGCGCTGTTTACCCCATCCCCGGCCCTTCCCCAGTGAACTGGGGAAGTGTGACTCAACGGCAAGATTGGGAGATACGGCTGCTGCATTAGTGAGGAAGCTGATCGACCCTGTTTGCGGCGAAAGCGCTCCCCCTTCCCTAGCTCGCTGGGTCACGTAGACGTAGACCTTCGGGAAGGGGGTTGGGGGGATGGGTGAAATAGGCGAGCAAGAATGAATTAGTACCAGAAGAACCTTGGAGACCGACTCATGATTCTGGTGATCGACAATTACGACAGCTTTACTTACAACATCGTGCAGGAACTGGGCGAGCTCGGCGCGACCCTGACCGTCTATCGCAATGACAAAATCACGGTGGACGAGATTCGGTCGCTGGCGCCGGAGCGCATCGTGATATCGCCGGGACCCGGCTTTCCTATTGACGCCGGCGTGTCGCTGGAATTGATCCGCGAGCTCGGTCCCGAAATCCCGCTGCTGGGCGTCTGCCTGGGCCATCAGGCGATCGGCGAGGCTTACGGCGGTCTGGTCGTGCATGCGCCAGAACTGATGCACGGCAAGACGAGCATGATCTATCATGATGGCGATACCATCTTAGGCGGCATCCCCAATCCGTTTGAGGCGACCCGTTACCACAGCCTGATCGTGGACGAGGCGACCTTGCCCGATTGTCTGCAGATCACGGCGCGGACGGAAGGCGGCGAAATCATGGGCTTGCGCCATCGGCAGCATCCAGTGATTGGCCTCCAGTTCCACCCGGAGAGCTTCTTGACGCGCTATGGCTTGAAAATCCTGGGGAACTTTCTCAACTACGAACCCATTTCATTGATCGAGAATGTGTAGGGGCGACTTTGCGAGTCGCCCGCCCAAACGCAAATTGTAGGGGCGAGACGGTGGCTCGCCCAGCGGAATGTTAATGTGATAACACGCAAATCATAAAGGAATTAGCGAATGGACATCCAAAAAGCAATCGATGAAATGAGCCGCTACGGGCATCTCAGCGCCGAGCAAGCCGAATCCGTGATGCGGCAAATCATGACCGGTGGCGCAACCGAAGCGCAGATTGGCGCCTATCTGATGGCGCTGCGCATGAAGGGCGAGACCACCGACGAAATTACCGGCAGCGCGCGCGCCATGCGACAGGCGGCGACCAAAGTGCCAACTACTGTCACCGTGGACATGCTGGATACCTGCGGCACCGGCGGCGACCGCTCGGGCACCTTCAACATCAGCACGACCGTTGCCTTTGTGGCGGCTGGCGCTGGCATCCCGGTGGCGAAACACGGCAACCGCGCGGCCAGCAGCAAGAGTGGCAGCGCTGATGTGCTGGCGGCGCTAGGCGTCAACCTCGATCTGGAGCCGGAACAAGTCGGCGCTTGCATAGACGAAATCGGCATCGGCTTCCTTTTCGCCGTCAAGCTGCACCCGGCCATGCGTTACGCCATCGCGCCCCGCCGTCAAATGGGCATCCGCACCATATTCAACATTTTGGGTCCCTTGACCAATCCTGCTGGCGCGCAGCGATTTTTGATGGGTGTCTTCGCGGCCGAGATGACCGACCTGCTGGCGCAGGTGTTGCGCGCGCTTGGCGTCAAGTCGGCAATGGTTGTCAACGGCTATGGCGGCTTGGATGAATTGACCGTGACGGGACCCAACCGCATCAGCTATTTGAAAGAGGACGGGAGTCTGACGCATTTGGACGCCGATCCAACTGATTTGGGTTTCCATCGCGCCAGCCTGGAAGACCTCAGGGGCGGTGAACCGGCCGAAAACGCGGCTATATTGCGCGCGGTGCTCGATGGCTCCGATCATGGACCCAAGCGGGATATCGTGCTGCTGAACGCGGGCGCAGCTATCATGGCGGCGGGACGCGCCAGCTCCATCGCCGACGGCGTCGTGACGGCGCGCGACAGCCTCGATAGCGGCATGGCGCTCAAGAAACTCGATGACTTAATCGAAATGAGCCAAAGTTTCGCTTCATGAGCCGAGCCTTCGTTACCACTGACACCGTCCTCGACCGCATCCTCGACCGCAAAGTGGAGGAGCTGGCCCATTCGCGCGCGCGCATCACCGACGGCGAAATAAGGCGGCGGGCGGAAAACGCCGCTTTCGACACGCGCGATATGATGGCCGCGCTGGCAGGCGAACAGGTGAGCCTGATCGCCGAAGTCAAGCGCGCCTCGCCCAGCAAGGGCGCGCTAACGAAAGACTTCGCGCCGGTGATGACCGCCGCGACCTACGCGCAAAATGGCGCGGCCGCGATATCGGTGCTGACGGATGAAGACTTCTTCCAGGGCAGCCTGCGCTATCTGACAGCGGTACGGCGGGCGGTCGCGGCGCCAATCCTGCGCAAGGACTTCGTGATTGATCCTTACCAGGTCTACGAAGGGCGGGCGGCCGGCGCTGATGCGATACTCTTGATCGTGGCGGCGCTTTCCGACCTGCAACTGGCGGATCTTAATGCGCTGACGAACGAACTTGGCATGAATGCGCTGGTCGAGGTGCACAACGAATGGGAAATGGAGCGGGCTCTGCGAATGGGCGCGCAGCTGATCGGCATCAACAACCGCGACTTGAAGACCTTCCATGTTGATCTGAACACGACGGCGCGGCTGGCTGGCATGGTCGATGACGATGTCGTCTTGATTGCGGAGAGCGGCATTTTCAGCGCTGCCGACGCGCGGGCGATGGGGCGGCTGGGCGCGCACGCTATCCTCGTCGGCGAAGCGCTGATGAAAGCGCCGGACACGGTTTCCCTGGTCCGCGAACTATCCAGCCAGCCAAGACCCAAGCTGTAGGGACGACTGACGGTAAGTGTCGGCGGTCAGTGTCTACGCGACCTACGCGACTCTTGGGTCGCCCGCCAGAACGCAAATCGTGGGGGGGTGAGGGGTCAATTACGTGACCAAAGTTAAGATCTGTGGCATACGTTCGGTCGAAAACGCGCTGATGGTCGCTCATGCCGGCGCCGATTTGATCGGCCTCAACTTTTATCCGGAGACGCCGCGTTACGTGACGCCGGCGCTCGCGCGTGAGATTGCGCGGCGATTGCGCGAGACGCTCGGCGAATCCTGCCCGACGCTGGTGGGCGTCTTCGTCAATGCGTCGGCTGACGAGGTTCGTGATACTGTTGAAACGGTCGGGCTGGACTTCGCGCAGTTGAGCGGCGACGAACCGGCCGAGACCGTTAATGCGCTGCGCGGCATCGCCTTCAAGGCGATTCGCCCGGCTGATGAAGCGGCGGCGCTTGCCGAGGTGGAAAGCCTGCGGTCGGCTTTTCCACAAGGCGAAGACGCGCCATCTATTCTCTTGGACGCGTACAGTCGGGAGCTTTACGGTGGAACCGGCGAGACAGCGAGCGAGGGCATCGCTTTGGCGGTGAAGTCCGCGGCGCCGCGCCTGATGCTGGCTGGCGGGCTCAACCCGCAGAATGTCGCTGAGCGCGTAAGGCGCATCAGACCATGGGGCGTGGATGTCGCCAGTGGCGTGGAAGCGGGGACGCCGGGCATCAAAGATGCGGGAAAAATACGCGCCTTTATCGAAGCAGTGCGGACGGCCGACGCATGAGCGAACTCTTCGACATATATGACGAAGCGCTGAATCACATTGGCGTAAAGCCGCGCGCCGCGGTCCATCGGGACGGCGACTGGCATCAAGTATTTCACTGTTGGGTGATTGGGCGCGAGGCGAATGGCGATCCCTTTGTGGTCCTGCAAAAGCGGCGGGACTACCTGGATTATCCGAACAGGATAGATATCAGCGCGGCCGGGCACTTGATGGCGGGCGAGAGCGCACGCGATGGAACGCGCGAAATTGAAGAGGAGCTGGGTTTGCGCGTGACTTTCGACGAGCTGATTCCGCTCGGCCGGCGCCTGGGGATCCATCGAAGCGGCGAATTTGTCGATTGCCAGATCTGTCATGTTTTCCTCTTTGAGTGCGACCAACCGCTTGAGGATTACGAGTATCAATGTGACGAGATAGCTGGTCTGGTCCGGCTGCGGATTGACGATGGATTGTGTCTGCTTTCGGGCAATGTCCCCCGTGTGCTCGTGCCCGCTGTCGGCTTGGACGCGCCCGAGATCGCGCTCAGCCGCGACGATTTCATTCCGAGCATCGACAATTATGTGGTGAAGATTCTGCTGCTTGCCAAGCGCTATTTCGCCGGAGAGAAAGAACTATGGATCTAACACTTGTCCCGCCGCCCACGCAAAATACTTTGCGTCCCGCTCCGCTTAGCTCCCCCTCCCTGACTCGTCGGGGAGGAGGCCGGGGGGTGGGGTTGGCTGTTGGCAACGTAAACAGGGGCGAGAATTGTCTCGCCCTTCAAATCACCATGCTTGTACGGGCGAGCCGGTGGCTCGCCCCTAACAAACAACAGGAAATTTGCTCATGACTGATCTGTACATCCAAACTGACCTAAGCGACCTGCCGGACGAGCGCGGCTATTTCGGCGAATACGGCGGTCGCTTCGTGCCCGAGACGATCATCCCGGCGCTGGATGAGCTGGAAGCGGCTTATGCCGATGCCATGGCTGATCCCTCGTTTCATGATGAACTGAGTCATCTGCAGCGCACCTACACCGGGCGTCCCACGCCGATCAGCTATGCCCGGCGCTTGAGCGAGTCGCTGGGCGGCGCGCAGATTTATCTCAAGCGGGAAGACCTGGCGCATACCGGCGCGCACAAAATCAACAACGCGCTTGGCCAAGGCT
>WTGC01000019.1 GCA_011523705.1 Chloroflexota bacterium
ATCGCACGGTCGAGGAAGTCTGGTATTTCCTGGCTGGGGAAGGGCAGGTCTGGCGGAAGCAAGGGGAGGATGAACTGGTGCTGGATGTGCGGCCGGGCGTCAGCCTGACGATTCCCTTGGGGACGCGGTTTCAGTTTCGCAATACGGGCGCTGTCCCGCTCGAGTTCATCATCGCGACGGCGCCGCCCTGGCCTGGCGCGGATGAGGCGGTGACCCTTGATGCTGGGCGGTGGACACCGATAATCAATTGAGGACCAGCGTAGATGGATTTCCCGGCTGAGTCGTACGGGCGCATGGCAGCCGCCATCCTGTACGTCTCGGTTATGCTAATAGCCTTCCGTTGGCTGATCCCACGTTTGTCACCAGCCGGCAAGGCTTTGGCGAGTGTGATGCTGGCGGCGCAGGCATTGGTGGCTGGCGCAGCACTCTTCATTGAGTTTTCTTCGGAATTGGAAATCTGGCTGTTTCACCTAAACCGTGAACGGAATATCCCAGCCGTATTGTCATCGTTGCAGATGGCATTGGTTGGATTTGTCGCGCTGCTGATCGCTTGGAAGCTAAAGCGCCAACAGACTTGGCGCCTGCTTTACTATGTCGGGCTCGGCATTCTCTTCCTCTATTTGGCTTACGATGAATACTTTGCGCTGCACGAGTACTTGAGCAACTGGAAAATCATCTACGGATCAATCGGAGCCTTGGCAACCCTGGCGACGCTGCTGGTAGCGTGGCGTTCGCCCAGGAACACTTGGAAGTGGTATGCAATCCTGGTGATTGGTCTGGCGATGAGCGCGGCAGGCGCGATGTTTGTGCAACCATTTCGAGGTCCTGATGTGTGCGCCAGTCTGGTCTTCTGGACCGGAGAAGAATGCATGCTTTTCGACCTGGAAGAATCCCTCGAGCTGCTGGGAATCTGGCTTGTGCTTGTCGCTGTGCTCGGGCAGCTTTGGGCGCCGCCGCCGCCGTCAATTCACTACCATATCGCGGCTTACGCGTTTTCAGCCCTTTGGCTAGTTTTTCTCTATGATGCGGATGCTTTTCCGCCCTTTGAAAGCTATCCAGCCCATGCGAACATCAAGGCGGCGCAGATAGAGTTTGAATCGGGCGTTCGGCTGCATGGTTACCATATGGGAACGCAACAAAACTCTGTCCATTTATTTCTGTCGCCGGGGAGCTTTGATTTTGGCGGGCGCGGCTTTACCAAGCTGGGTTATTCTGTTGACCTTGTTGACCAGGTCAGCGGGCTCTCGGTCTTGAGCCGCAAGAAATATGTACATCGTCAATTTTGGGTCGTGACAGGTTCACGTTACCGGCCCATTTATCGGCAATGGATTGACCTGGATCGCCCGTCTACGCTGCCGGTCAACCACGCATACTGGATCATCTTGACGCTGTGGCGAGAGAACGGCGACATATTTCGTCGCCAGAAGATCGTGTCCAGCGATCAAGAATTGCTCAATGACACGCAGGTCATCTTGGCTGAATTGGTAGTGCCGTCATTTTCCTCCACCGTTTCCTCTGCCTTAAATCCACTGGCTAAATTTGACAACGGATTCATTCTGGACGCTTTCGAAGCGCCTGAACGCGCCGTCGCGGGCCGAATCCTGTCCATCAACTTCAGCTGGCGCAGCCAAGAGGCAGGCAGCGAGGATGTCAAGCAGTTTCTACATTTCTTTCACGAAGAGAGCGGCGAATTTTGGGTCCATGATCAACAGCCGCTGGGAGCGCGTCTGCCGGCGCGTTTGTGGTACGCCGGCTTGGCCGATAGCGAAACGTGGCAAGTGCCGCTGCCAGCGGATCTTGATCAAGGGCGCTACCATGTGTTTACTGGATTGTATCGCTCACGTGATCTGGAGCGAGTTCCGGCTCAAAGCGCTGAAGGCTTTGATTTCACCAATGCTCGCGTGCCGCTGGGCAGCTTGGTTATCGAGTAAATGCGGACTTGTCGTGTCGTCAACTGGAGCATAACTCGGCTGGATACCGACTTCTCGAGGGTGGCGGGCTGATTCCGATAGAATGATCCAGTTGCTCTGACCTTGGGGTGGTGGACATGGACTGAGTAGTAACGAGCCATCCATTCTACGCCTTGCAAGC
Organism: Chloroflexota bacterium; assembly: GCA_011523705.1. GTDB lineage: Bacteria > Chloroflexota > Anaerolineae > Aggregatilineales > Phototrophicaceae > UBA6055. The sequence continues at coordinate 2,092 of WTGC01000019.1, forward strand.
GCGCGAATTAAATGAGGTAAAGATCGGCTTTGGAAAACACCCCTCACGTAATTTCAGCCGAATTAGTGAACCGCATCTTTGTCTTCGCGCTGGCGTTGCCAATATGTCTTTTCGCTTACGGGCGGCTAATTCCCCGTCTGTCGCCAATCTCAAAGATCTTAGCAAGCATCGCTCTTTTGGCGCAGGGACTGGCGGCCGGTTTTGCGCTCGGCTTGCTGCCGCTTCAGAGCAACATGTATTGGCTATGGGATCTTCAGCGGGAATACAACATCCCCAGCACACTTGCGTCGACGCAACTGGCGCTTGTCGGGAGTCTGGCGTTGGGGGCCGCCTGGCTGCTTCGGGAGCGTACAACCTGGCAGAGTCTTTACTTGGCCGCGGCCGGTATCATATTCCTTTTCATGGCTCTGGATGAATATTATGCCCTGCACGAACAAATACAGAATTGGAAAAGATACTATTTGGCGCTCGGCGCGATGCTAGTCGTTACAGCGCTTCTTGTGGCGATGCGCTCCCCTCGTCGCGCATGGATTTGGTATTTCTGCTTTGCCATTGGTCTAGCCATTGCCGGTTCGGGCGCCGTTTTCATCGAACTCTTGCCCGTCAGCTGCGGCGCCATGGGGATCCTGCATCTAGAAGGATGTATAAACTTTGCCCTTTGGGAAGAGTCCTTAGAGTTTCTTGGCGTTTGGCTGGCTATGCTTGCGATATTGGGCATCTTCACTGACGCGCTGCCGACGCCGAAAACACGAATCCGGCACCTTCTCATAGTGGCCCCGGTTGTCTGGCTACTGTCGCTCGCTCTGAACTCCCTCATCCCCCAGCTCGAAAGCCAGCTTCTGGCTCAGCCCGCTGCCATCGAGTATGAGATGAGCGTGCGACTTCGTGGTTATCAGATTGACAGCGCGGCCGGGCAGGTTCGCCTCTACATTGCTTCCAAGCGCGGGAAACTCGAGGGGCTGGGTTATACGCTGGATCTACTGGACCCGGAAAGCGGCGAGGTGCTGGCCAGCCACAGCCAACGGGCGGCGCCCCACAGCCGATACTGGATGCTGGAACCGGGCGCTTTGCTGCTTTATCCGCAATGGTCGCAGCTAGAACTGCCGGCTCTCCCCCCACCGCCTCGGGCATTTTGGCTTGTCCTGACCTTGTGGCACACGGCGGCGGAAACCCGGGCGCCCCTGCCTGTCCTCTCCAGCGATCATCAGTTGCTTAGCGACACAGAGGTTTTATTGGCTGAATACGTCGCGCCCCCTGTTTCCCCCTAGCGGGCGCTGGATACGTAAGGGAGGCAAGCCCGCGCTTTGGTCGCGAAACGAGAAGCGCAGGCCCCAGTCCCGCGCTTCTCGCCGCTGAAAGCGGGGGTTGGAATTAGGATTCTTCGCTTTCGCCGAGAGCTTCTATGCTGCCGTCTTCGGTCGCTGGCTGGCTGCTGTCATAGCTGCCCCGGAAGCTGAAGAACGCGCCATGACGCGGGCGCCATTTCCGCCAGCGCCGCGAGCTGTCGCTGAAGTCGGCCTCGAAGGCTTCGACTAGCGCCTCTTCAAATCGCTCAATGCGGGCGGCCGCCGTATCGTTGATGCCTTCCGTCGCTCGCTCCACCAGTGCCGACACCGTAGCCGCGATATCGCCGTCATTGGCTTCGATCAAGTCGGCAAGCGTCGCCCCTTGCAAGAGGGCGGTATTTAGTTGCGCTACGCTCAAGCCCGTCGCTGCGGAAATCGTCTCGTCCATTCCCCAGGCGCCGAATTGTTCGCGCACGGGATTGCGCCGCCGCCACCAGGGGAAGAGCCGGCGGTGGCTCTGCTCCAACGCCTCATTGAAGCCCGCTTCCAAGCCAGCAATGGTCTCCTCGGCGCGCGCATGGATCGCCTCGGCCGCTTGCGCCACCAGCGACGTGATGACGCTCTCGACATCGCCGTCATTGGCCACGATCAATTCGCTGATGCTGCTGCCGTCCTGCAGCGCCGCCTGCAAGTCCTCGCCTTGCAAGCCGGTCGCTTCCTGGACGATGGGGTCGGCCAGCAAGACGCTGGGACCGCTGTGCCAATAACCGGCAATAGCGTAACCTTGGGGTCTGGCTTCATCGCCAGCGCTCACGCCGGCGGTCAACAGCGCGAGCAATGCCAGAATTAGGGTGAATCGTTTGAGCGTCATTTTGGAACTCCTCCTCAACGTTCTGAAATGAGGACGCTGGATTGCGCCCACAGACGAACAGCATTATTGAGGAGGCTTGTTGCCGGAGTTTTGCGTCGATGTAAATTGTGTGTGAAGTTGTGCCGAATCGGATGCCGCTGGAATGGCAGCGCAAATTGCCTGACGTTCGCGGCGTGGTTGGGCTAGGCTCGATTCTGCCCAACCACATCGATAAACTTGATCGTCGCCTGAATCCCGTTGTAGAAATTCTGCAAGTAGATATTCTCGTTGGGACCGTGCGCGCGGCCGCTCTTCAGCCCGTAACTCATAATCACCACTTCTTTCGCCACCTTCATACACTCGAAGGTGATGGGCACGCTGCCGCCGGCGCGTTCGAATACCGGCTCGACGCCCCAGGCGTAGGCGTAGGCTTCAGCGGCCGATTTCATGGCTAAGCCGTCAACGTCCAGCAGAACGGCTTCGGCGCCCATGCCGCCGAACTGGAAGTCGATGTTCACGGTTTTGGGCGCGATGCTCTTGATGCGCGCGACGACGCATTCAAGCACGCGCGCTGGATCCTGGCGCGGCACCAGGCGGCAGGTGATCTTGGCGAAGGCGCGCGCGGGCAGCACCGTCTTCATGCCGTCGCCGGTATAACCGCCGTGAATGCCATTGATCTCGAGGGTCGGGCGTGCGCCTAGCCGCTCGGGCAATATGTAATCCGGCTCGCCCCAAAGCGCCGGCGCGCTCACGACTGTATCCCATTCCGCTTGCAGAAATGGTTCGACTTGTTGAAGTAGTGCGCGGTCTTGCGCCGTCAATGCTGCCACATCATCATAGAAGCCGGGCACGGCTACAGCGCCGTTTTCATCGTGCAGCTGCGCCAGAAGCTCGCACAGCGCTTGAATCGGGTTGTGCACAGAGCCGCCCCAATGCCCACTGTGCAGATCGCTGACGGGCGAAGAGACGTGCAATTCCAGGGCGGTGACCCCGCGCAACCCATAGGTCAGGCTCGGCTGATCGGGCGCCAGAATCGCGCCGTCGGAGATCATGGCGATATCAGCCGCCAGCCGCTCCGGATGCGCCGCAATGAAGGCGTTGATATTCTCGGAGCCAGATTCCTCCTCGCCTTCCAGCACGACTTTGATGTTCACCTGTGGTTTGGCGTCGCTCGCCAGCCAGGATTCCACCGCCTTCAAGTTCGACATGACATGCAGCTTGCTATCGACGGCGCCGCGACAATACAGGCGTCCTTCTTTGATCGTCGGTTCGAATGGTTCAGTGTCCCAGCCGTCGGCGACCTCGGCTGGCTGCACATCATAATGGCAATAGATCAGGATCGTTGGCGCGCCCTCGCCGGCGCCATTCCATTCGCCTAGCACCAGCGGGCAGCGCCCCTCCGGCATCAGGATCACTTCTGCGCGCTGCATGCCGATGCGCAGCATCATCGCCTTTAGCCACTCGGCGGCGCGCGTGACATCTTTCGCGTGCTGCGGCTGCGTGCTGATCGTACGGATGCGCAGCAGCTCCTGATACTCGTCGAGAAATCGTTCCTGGTTCGCCTTGGCATATTGGTATGGGTTGCCCATGTCTTGTCCCGTTTATGGTCTCTGTTGGCAGCCGATTCCGTGCATGATACACGATCCGCTTGTGGATTCGTATCCAATACTTGAACGACCTAGTATTTTTTGCGATTGTGCTTAACAATGGTAATTCCCCCATTTGTAAACCATCGAGAAAACACTAAACCCTATGTCATTCCACAACCTAGATTTGAATAGCGCCTTGCTCCGCGTCGTCAAGCGAGCAGGCTATACCGAGCCGACGCCGATACAAGTCCGCGCCATTCCGCATATCCTGAAGGGACGTGATATTATCGGCTGCGCCCATACTGGCAGCGGCAAAACCGCCGCCTTTGCCTTGCCCATCGTGCAAATGCTGGACCCGGTCTCGGGACGGCGGCGTATCCGCGCTCTGGTGCTGGCGCCGACCCGTGAACTGGCAGCGCAGATTGATGAGGAATTCGGCAAATTCTGCCGCGACACCCCACTCAGACATGTGGCAATCTTCGGCGGCGTCGGCCAGCAGCCTCAAGTCGATGCGTTGCGGCGCGGCGTCGATATCGTAGTGGCGACGCCGGGCCGACTACAGGATCTGATGAACCAGGGGTACATCCGGCTGGATCATGTTGAATTCTTCGTGCTGGATGAAGCCGACCGCATGTTGGATATGGGCTTTATCAACGATGTCAAGCGGATTATCAAGCGACTGCCAAGAGTGCGCCAGACCATGCTGTTTTCAGCGACTATACCGCCAGCCGTTCAGGACTTGAGCAAAAGCATCCTGACGGAACCAATCAAAGTGGAGGCGAATCCGCAAGCGTCAACTGTGGAGAGCATCGCGCAATCTATCTATTTTGTTGAAAGCGGCGATAAACGCGCGCTGCTCAAACATATTCTGCGAGACCCGGCTTCGGAGCGCGTATTGGTATTCACCCGCACCAAGCATCGCGCCAACAATCTGGCGAAGCAGTTGAACCGCGCCCGCATTCCCGCCGAAGCGATTCATGGCAACAAATCGCAGACGGCGCGAACAAACGCCCTTTCCAGATTCAAGTCAGGTCGTACCGCGGTCCTGGTCGCGACCGATATAGCGGCACGGGGCCTGGATATCGAATCCGTGTCCCACGTCATCAATTTCGATTTGCCCAATATCCCTGAAAGTTACGTGCATCGCATCGGCAGAACCGCGCGAGCTGGCGCATCCGGAATCGCGTATTCTTTTTGCGATGTCGATGAACGGAAGTATCTGCGCGATATCGAATCCTTAATCCGCCAACCCATCTCGGTCGTTGGCGAGCATCCGTTTGTGTCCACGGTCAAGCCGCCGCAACGAACGATGGCCGAAGGCAATGCGTCAAACGGAAAGCGCGGTCGGCGAGGACGGCGCTCACGGGTAAACCGCCGTTCTCGCGTATCGCAGCACCGCGCAAGTTAAGCGGTCCCGGGCATGCAGCCTAGCTCGACTGCGAAGCGGAGAAGCAAGAAATGACCGACTTGCAAAAGCCCAAGGTCGTCGTCATAGGCGCGGGCAGCCTCTTCTTCGGCCGGCAAGCCATTTGGCAGATGACGCACTCGCCGCACTTGAACAGGGGCACGCTTGCGCTTGTCGACAAAGATCCGAAGCGGATTGAAAGGATGGGACGGCTGGCGGAAATGGCGATTGCGGAAGCGGGCGTCGCCTTGCAGATTGAGACCGCCTCCGATTGGCGCGATGTCTTGCCCGGCGCAGATTTCGTCGTGCTCAGCTTCGCCGCCGATACCGTGCGGTATCGGGGGCTGGATTGCCAGATCAGCGCAAAATATGGCGTACGCATGTGCAGCGGCGATACGATTGGTCCCGGCGGCATCTTCCGCGCCATGCGTGAATTGCCCCTAATCATGGATTGCGCCGCCGATATCGAGCGCCTTTGCCCCGATGCCTGGGTGATCAACTACATCAATCCCAGCACGGTCAACGGCATGGCGATCGCACGATACGCGCCGGCACTCAAGAGCTTTGCCCTCTGCGATTCGCTGCACATGCCGCATCTCAAGATTCGCTATGCCGAGTACGCCGGTCTCATAAACGATGCATCGGAATGGAATGCCGAACTGGATGCCGACTTTGACCTGCGCATTGCCGGCGTCAATCACTTCACCTGGATGCTGAAAGCGGAATACCAAGGTCGCGACGTCAGCGCGCCAATCGCTGAGCGCCTGCGCCGCGGCACGGTGCACAAATCCATGGATGGCGACCTTAGCGCAAAGGCGCTCCACAACGACGCCATCGGCTATCAGCTTTATGAGATCTTCGGCGCCATGCCCGTTTGCGTATCGCATACCAAGGAGTATGTGCGCTTCTACCAGGGGCATGGCGTACTGCCCGATGAGATTCCACCGCTGCTGATCTGGGAGACGGATACGCGCTATGCCCGCCATGCCGCCATGTGGCGCCAAGTCGATGACTTCATCAGCGGCGCCAGGCCGATCAGCGAGTTTAAGACGGCGCTTGGTCCCGATCATGCCACCGACATCATCGAGAACATGGTCGGCGGGCATAGTCGTCCGTTTTTCATCAACACCTACAACGGCGGCGCGGTGGAAAATATGGCCGACGACGCCTTCCTGGAATTGCTCTGCGATATTGATATGGACGGACCGCGACCGCGCCCGGTTGGCGAGATGCCGCGGGGATTGCGCGGCCTGCAAGAAGTCGTGCTCGATACGCATGAGCTCACGGCGGAAGCCATTGTCACAGCGGATTATCGCTTGCTGCGGCGCGCGCTGATGACTGACCCGCTGACCAATTCCATCGCCGATGCCGACGCCATCCTGCGCGAATTGCTGGCGGCCGAGCGCGAGGCGCTGCCCGATCATTGGTATGACGCCGCCGCCGCGTTCTAAGGCCGGGCGACTAATATAGTGCGGGCTTCTCAATAGCATGCGTCGTCTGGGGCTGACCCGTCTCCGCCGAGCGAATGCAGGCTTCGGCGACGACCAGAGACATATAACCGTCCCAGGCCGAGGGTCCGGTCGCGTCCTTCTGGCCTATGGCGTCGATCCAGGCTTGCACTTCGTCAATGTATGCGTGTGCGAAGCGCTGCGGCCAATTCGGCGTGATGGCGCGTGACAGCGACCCCGCCTGGCGCAAGGAGGGGCTCGGGTGGCTCGCTGACTCCACTTTCCCGGTTTCGCCCGTCACTTCCACCGTCACCTCGTAGCCATAGCCAGAGTCGCCATTGTATTCCAGGCTGCCGATGGCGCCGCTCTCAAAGATCACCTGAATATCGGCCAGACGCGCGCTTCGCGGATGGGCGCGGTCAACCGGCGCCCATTGCACGTAGGCGCTGCTGATCTCCTCGCCCATGATCCAGCGCGCCGAGTGAATATCGTGGATCAGCGAATTGGTGATCACCGAATCGATCGTCAATTCGCGCACGAAGCGGGGATTGATATGAACGCTGCGGAACTTCAAAGCCGCGCCGATAGCGCCGCTCTTCAACAAGTCGTACAGGTCTCGGTGGGCATGGTCGTACTCGCGCATGAAGCCGACCTGTACCAGACGCCGCCCAACTGCCAGCTCGGCGCGCAGGACGCGCTCAGCATCGGCGGCAGTCGTCGCCAGCGGCTTTTCGCAGAGCACCCTTTTGCCCGCTTCTATGCAGGCGATGGCGAAGTCTGCATGGGTCCGGTCGGTCGAGGCGATCAGCATCGCATCCACCGCCGGGTCGGCGATTAGGTCGCCGGCATCGACATAGACACGCGCGCCATCGCAGGCGGCCGCCACGGCATGCGCCCGCTCCTGGTCGATATCCATCACGGCGACGACCGTCGCGCCGCGCGTGCGCCGCATCAGATTCTCGGCATGGAGGCTACCGATCGCGCCCGTGCCGATCAAGCCAACATGGACGGTTTCCTTGCTCATGCGCGTTGCCCCTCCCCGTTTCCGACAATTTCGCGACAGCCTTGTGTCACGCAGATTGTAGCGGCTTGTGACAAGGTTGCAAATTTGCCTGAACAGCGCCCTTGCTTGACAGCTATCAGCGCAAGTCTTATGATGATGCCCGATTTCGTACTTGGATAAACCTGAGGCGCCAACTTCTATGGCCGCGCCGTCCACTCTGTTGGCTGTCGATATCGGCGGCACATTCACCGACCTTGTCGCCCTCGACATCGCTAGCGGGCGCATCACCGTCGAAAAGCTGCTTACGACTTATCCCGATCCATCGGCGGCAGTGCTGGAAGGCTTGGCCTGTCTGCTGGACAAATCCTGCCTTGCGCCCGAATCAATCCGCTATGTGGTTCATGGGACGACGCTCATCACCAACACGCTCATAGAGCGCACGGGCGCGAAGACCGCTTTGCTGGCTACCGAAGGCTTCCGCGACGCCGTCGAAATCGGCAATGAGGGTCGCTACGATATGTACGACCTGGCGCTGAAGAAGCCGCCGCCGCTGGCCGAGCGCCGACTGCGCTTTGATGTGCCTGAGCGCATGCTGGCTGATGGCCGGGTTTGGACGCCGTTGGATGAGTCGCGCGCCCGCGAAATATGCGCCACATTGCGCGCGGACGAGATTGAAGCCGTCGCTATCTGCTTCCTGCACGCCTACACCAACCCGGCGCATGAATTGGCGGCGCTGGCGATCGTCGGCCAGGAATTGCCCGAGATCTCGATCTCCGTCTCGCATCAAGTGGCGCCCGGCATGCGTGAGTACCCGCGCGCTTCCACCACCATCGCTAACGCCTACGTCCAGCCCATTACCGAGCGCTATCTGGAACGGGTCGAGACCGGCTTGAAGGGCTGCGGCATCGACGCTCCTTTGAATATCATGTTGAGCAGCGGCGGCACCACCACGGTGGCGGCGGCGCGCGCTTTCCCTGTCCGGTTGGTGGAGAGCGGTCCCGCTGGTGGCGCGCTGGCGGGCTTGTATTGGGGGCGGCTATTGGGAGAGACGGACGTGCTCGCCTTCGATATGGGTGGCACGACCGCCAAGGCGGCGCTCACCCGCGAAGGCGAATTGTCGATCAGCCACCAATCGGAAGTGGCGCATGTGCATCGCTTCAAGCGGGGCAGTGGCTTGCCCCTGATGGTGCCGATGATCGAGATGATCGAGATCGGCGCCGGCGGCGGCAGCATCGCCCACTTGAATCCGCTGGGCTTGCCCGCGGTCGGCCCGCGGAGCGCCGGCAGCGCGCCTGGTCCCGCTTCTTATGGCATTGGCGGAAGGGAACCGACGGTCACCGACGCTGACCTGCTGCTGGGTTATCTCAACCCCGATTATTTTGCCGGCGGGGACATCAAGCTGGATACAGCAGCGGCGCGCCAATCCTTTGCCGATTTGGCGGCGACGCTGGATCTCTCGCTGGAACAGATGGCTTGGGGCGTACATCAACTGGTCAATGAGAATATGGCGGCGGCGGCGCGCGTCCATGCGGCCGAACGCGGCTTGGAGATCCGCCGTTATTGCCTGGTCGCCACCGGTGGCGCGGGACCGGCGCACGCCTGTGGGGTGGCGAAGGGCTTGGGCATCAGCCGCATCATCATCCCGCCGCTGGCCGGCGTCGGATCGGCTTTTGGCTTCCTAACCGCGCCCATCGCCTTCGACTTCACCCGCAGTTACGTCGCCAAGCTGAGCGAGTTGAATTTGACTGAACTCAACGACATCTTGGCTGATTTAGAGCGCGAAGGCAGAGGCATCGTCGAGGCCGCAGGGGTACCGCCGCCGGACATCAGCGTGCGTCTGCAAATCGATATGCGCTATGTTGGGCAGGGTTACGAAGTGCGGGTGCCCTTCCCGATGGAAACGCTGAACGAGCGGCATATCCGCCAATTGCAAAGCGCCTTTGAAGACGAATATCGCGCCTTTTATGGTCAACTGGCCGATGGCGTTGCAATCGAAGCGGTGAATTGGCGCGTGCTAATCAGCGGTCCGACGCCGGCTATTAGAAGCGCCGCGCCGGCTGATCCTCTGAAGGAAAATGACGCGCCTATCGCGTATCGCCCGGTCCGATTCGCGCCCGAAAAAGCGCCGCAAGAGACGCCGATTTATCGCCGCGAGCAGATTGGCGAGGCTTGGTCGGCGGCTGGTCCGCTGATCATAGAAGAAGCCGCTTCGACCACGGTCGTTGCCCCTGGCTGGTTGGCGCAGGCGGCTGCGGGCGGCTGCCTGCTATTGACGCGGTAGACTGCACAAGTGTGATATTGTGTCTAAAAGCCAAAGGGCTCGCCTTATATTTCGCAAGCCCCTTAGAGTCGCGGGATTCCCGATTGGGCTCCCTCCGTCTTCCCCTAACCCCGTCTGTCCAGAGCGGTCTAGAGGTTAGTGCTGGACCTTACCTGCACCCATACATAATCTAGCATAGACTGAGATACCTTGTCAACATGAGCACTGGCCGATTCTTAGATTCAAACTACTTTCCGAAAACTTGCCGTGAGGTATTTGAACGGCATTGGCAGAACCAGATTGAAAGGCTGTTGCAGCACCCAGATGACCACCCGGCGGCACTGCTGAGCATGGTAGCATGTATGGAATTGGCGTTTCTATGCAAGATGAATCTGCCCTTGTTTCCTAAGAACCGCAACTTGTACCCCAGGGCAACTCGAATTATCGAGGAATTCTTTCCCAAAAGGGATTTCCCAGAGGCTCCCCAACTGGGTAGCAAGTTAGCGAACGGGCTGAAACACAATTCATTCATTCGCCCGGGCGTTGGTCTGCTCGACAAAATGGACGGGCAGTATATTCTTGAACCAATTGAGCGCGAAGGCAAGTTAGTATGGGTAGCGCCCACGGCCTTTTGGCAGCACATAAAACCGCAAATCGCGACGATCTACAAGCAGAATGATTGCCCATACCACGCAATCCAAAAGTGAGCAGGCAACCATGATCGATCCCATCACACTCGAAGTCATCTGGAGCCGGCTCATCTCGGTGGTCGATGAGCAGGCGGCCGCGCTGATCCACTCGTCCTTCACGACAGTCGTGCGCGAGGCGGGCGATCTCTCCGCCGGCGTTTTCGACCGCAGCGGCAATATGATCGCCCAATCGGTCACCGGCACGCCGGGGCATATCAATACGATGGCGAATTGCGTGCGCAAATATGTCGTGCCGCATTATCCCATCGACAGCTTGGAGCCGGGCGACACGCTGATCACCAATGATCCCTGGGAAGCCTCAGGCCACCTGTTTGATCTGACCATCGTCTCGCCCGTCTTTTATCGCGGGCGGGGCGTCGCCTTTTTTGCCAGCACCTGCCACGCAGTCGATATCGGCGGGGCGACGATGGGCGGCGATGCGCGCTCGCTATATGAAGAGGGGCTGGCGATCCCGCTGATGAAGCTCTTCAAGGCGGGCGAGGCCAATCGCGAACTCTTCGATATCATCCGCGCCAACGTCCGCGTGCCCGATCAAGTGATCGGCGACATCTACGCGCAAGAGGTCGGCAATCAGGTCGGCGCTCGCAAGCTGATTGAAATGCTGGAAGAATACAACTTGCCCGATATCGAGGAGGTCTCGGCGCTGATCCTCGACCGGACGGAAACGGCGGTGCGGGACGCCATTCGCGCCTTGCCCGATGGCACATATCGAAACACAATCATGATCGACGGTTTTGACGCGCCGCTGACGATCGCCTGCGCCATTGATGTGGCCGGCGATGAGCTGACTGTCGACTACGGCGGCTCGTCGGCGCAGGTTGATCGCGGCATCAATGTCGTGCTCAATTACACCCACGCCTACACGACATACACGTTGATGGCGGCGCTGGCGCCGGGCATCCCCAATAACGAAGGCGCTTTCCGACCCATAGAGGTTTGCGCGCCGCTGGGCTCGATTCTCAATTGCACGCGACCGGCGCCAGTGAGCGCGCGCCATCTGATCGGCCATTTCGTCAGCCAGCCGCTCTTGACAGCGCTGGCGGGCATCGTGCCCAAGCAAGTGATCGCCAATGGCTCGGCTGGGCTTTGGAATACAATGATGGATGGCATGGACGAGCAGGGCGAAGAATTCGCCTATATCTTCTTTTCAGCCGGTGGCATGGGCGCCGCGCACGATCGCGACGGGCTATCGGCGACCGCTTTTCCCAGCGGCATCATGGGTGTGCCGGTGGAAGCGATTGAGACCGCCGCGCCCTTGCTGATGCACCGGCGCGAATTGCGACCCGATTCCGGTGGCGCCGGGCGATTCCGCGGCGGCTTGGGGCAGGTGATGGAGCTGGAAATCATCACCGGCGCGCCCGCCAATCATTCTTGCATGTACGATCGCACGGGCAACCCGGCGCTGGGTTTGCACGGCGGGAAGCCCGGCGCGGCCGGCGACGTGCGGCTCTCCGACGGCGGACGTCCCCATCCCAAGAGTCATTACGTTCTGGCGCCGGGTCAACGCGTGATCCTAGAATTGCCGGGCGGCGGCGGCTTTGGCTCGCCGAATGAACGGGATCCAGAGCGCGTCCTGGCCGATCTGCGGCAGGGCTACATATCGGTCGCGGCGGCGGAACGCGAGTACGGCGTCGTGATAGACCCGGCGACCGAGCGAATAGACGACGCGGCCACGGGGGCGCTTCGAAAGGAGCGAGAGATATGACAGCCGAACATTATGACGTGATCGTGGTTGGGCTGGGCGCCATGGGTGCGGCGGCGTTGTATCAGGCGAGCAAACGCGGCGCGACGGTCCTGGGCATCGATCGCTTTGAACCGCCGCATACCCTAGGCTCCAGCCACGGCGACACGCGCATTACCCGGTCTGCCATCGGCGAAGGCGAGTTCTACCTGCCTTTCGTCCGGCGCTCAGACGAGATTTGGCGCGAACTGGAAGCGATCAGCGGACGGGCGCTCTTCCACCGCAGCGGGGGCTTGATCATTGCGCCGCCCAGTTCCAGCGCGACATTTCATGGCGAGGGCGACTTTGTCACAGCCTCGGCGCGTGTGGCCGGTCGGCACGGCATTAAGCACGAAGTCATTGACGCGGAGGAAATCCGGCTTCGTCATCCGCTGCTGAAGCCGCGAGAAATCGACCGCGCCTATTACGAGCCGGGCGCCGGCGTCTTGCGGCCCGAGCGCTGCATCGTGACGCAGCTTGATCTGGCGCGGGGTGCGGGCGCGAGCATCCGCAAGGGCGAAAAGGTGACCGGATATGACGCGGGCGCGCACAGCGTAACCGTGACCAGCGAGCGTGGCAGCTACCGCGCTGACAAGTTGATCTTGTCCGCCGGCGCCTGGATGGCCGATCTCGTGCCGGAAGCTTACCGCCCGGGCCTGCGCGTCTGCCGTCAGGTGATTTATTGGTTCGAGGCGGAAGACATGCGCGCTTTTCGGCCGGAAGTCTTCCCTTGGGTGATTTGGATTGGCGATGCGCTGGCGGACTTCTGGAGCGTCTTTCCCGCGCCGCGCGATGGCGTGGACGGGGTCAAACTGGTGACGGAGCAGTACCATACGTCGACGCATCCCGATTCGGTCAGCCGCGACGTCACAGCGGAAGAGGCCGACGACATGTATTATCGTCTGACACAGCCGCGCATCGACGGCTTGCGCAACAGTCTGATTCGCGCCGAAACCTGCTTGTACACCGTCACGCCCGATGAGCATTTCGTCATCGATTTTCATCCCGATTCCGAGCGCGTGGCAGTCGCCTCGCCCTGTTCCGGGCACGGCTTCAAGCACTCGGCCGCCATCGGCGAGACCCTGGCGCAAATGGCGCTGGATGGCAAGGCCGCATTTGATATCTCGGCTTTCAATATTGCGCGTCTTGCCGACGTTCAGGAATAGAGTTGTACGGGCGACCCGGTGGGTCGCCCTTTTGAAGCTTCCATTTGTGGTGGCGATATGAAGGGTCAGCCACCGGCGAAAGTCTGTGTCTACGCGACCTGACCCGTACAAACTATATTTCTTGTGAACATGTAGGGGCGACCCGGTGGGTCGCCCGCCGGTCAGCAGTTGAACAATAATGCTCCCCTCTCCAATGCGTTGGGGAGGGGCTGGGGGAGGGGTAGATTATCATGCGACTCGAAGGCAAAACGGCCATCGTAACCGGCGGCGCCAACGGCATTGGCGCGGGCTGCGCGCGGCGCCTGGCGGAAGAAGGCGCCAATGTCGTCATCGCCGATATCGATGACGCGGCCGGGCAGGCACTCGCCGCTGAATTGGGCCCGACCGTTCTCTACACGCGCGCCGATGTCTCCCAGCGAGCATCGGTCGAGGCGCTGTTTGATGAGGCGGTCAAGGCATTTGGCGCGGTCGACATCCTGGTCAACAATGCCGCCTTCGTGCACAAGCCCGGCGTCATCGCCCATTTCCTCGAATACAGTGACGAGTCCTGGCGGAAGACGCTTGATGTGAATTTGACCGGCGTGTTTCATTGCTCACAGGCAGCTGCCCGTTTGATGGCAAAGCGCGGGCTGGGCGGCGTCATCATCAATATGAGCAGCGGCGGCGCCTCGCGCGCCCATCGCCACATGTTTGGCTACGACACCAGCAAGGGCGGCATCGAGGCGGCGACGCGGGCGATGGCGCTTGATCTGGCCGGGCTGAACATCCGCGTCAACGCCATCGTGCCCGGCAGCACGCGCGTCGATCATGGCACCTCGGTCGGTGATGCGCCGATCCCGCCTTCAGCCGTCATTCCGCTGCCGCGACAAGGGACGCCGGAAGATATCGCTGGCGCCGTCGCTTTTCTCGCTTCCGACGACGCCGCCTATATCACCGGCACGCGCATCTATGTCGATGGCGGCATGGACGCGCAACTGCGCAGTCCGGCGGTGGATTACACGTTTGACTTCAGCGAGTATCTTTAGCGTGCGGAACATCTGAGCACAGCGGACGAACAAGGTCTCTACCCCGACATTGTCCTTTTTCGCATGCCTTGGATCTGATCGGGAATGCTACTTGCTGACGATCTGTCCCGTCTCATCACTGCGGTAGCCGCTCTGTGCCCCCAGCTCCCGCTTGAAGGCGTCGCCGCGCAGCACCTCCAGCAAGGCTTGAACCGCATCCGTCTCCAGCCGACGCTGAGGTATCGCCAGGTCAAAGCGCTCCCAAACCAGCCCGATGAAATCCAGCCCCAGCGCTTCGGCCGCCCCGCGCAAGCCCATGCCGCAATCGCCGATGCCATCAGCGACCGCCGCCGCCACCGCCAGATGCGTATATTCTTCGTGCTCGTAACCGGCGATCTCGTCAGCCGTTATCTCATGCTGCGCCAGCAAGTGATCAAAGAGCAGACGCGTGCCCGCGCCCCGCTGCCGATTGATGTATCGCGCGCCGCGAAGGTCGGCGACTGAAGTGATGCCTTTCGGGTTGCCGGCTGGCAGGATCAAGCCCTGCTCGCGATGAGCGAAGGTCACGAGTTCAACGGGCTCGTTCGGCCCATAGCGCTGCAGATAAGGGACGTTGTAAGTCGCGGATTCCGGATGAAAGAGATGGCAGCCGGCGAGGTGCGCTTCGCCGCGCCGCAGCGCAATCAGGCCGCCGAGCGAGCCAACATTGACCGAAACAATCCGCTGGCCCGCGAACCGAGCGCGGAAATGCGTCGCCAGCAAATCCAGCATGGGATCGTGACTGCCCATGATGAGCAAGGTTTGCTCGATGAGGCGAAGTGGCTGGTACAGCGAAACCTTCAGCGTTCCGCCACGGTCGACGCCTTCGTGGAAGCGCGGGATATGCGCCAGCCCGTCGGCCTCAACCAGCGAGGTGATGACGCCGGCGCCGCGCTGCAAGGGCGTCGCTTGCAGACGTCCGTCGATCTTCGCCAGCGCCACCCGCACGAAGTCGTCATCGCCGAGCGGCGACGCGATCTTTTGCGTGGATACGGCTTCAATATTTGAAGCTTCCGGCGGCGCCATACCCAACCACTGCCTGATGAGCGGGACGATGAAGAGCTCACCGGTGAGCGCGGCGCTGACGGGATAACCGGGCACGCCGATGACAGGGACGCCAGAGACCATGCCGATGATCACGGGATGACCGGGCCGCACGGCGATGCCATGAACAAGCAGCTCGCCCAAGGCATCGATGGCTTGCGCGGTGAAGTCGTGGCTGCCCGCCGATGAGCCGGAGAGTATCAGGATCAGATCAGGCGCTGATGCGACCCCGTCGGTCAAAGCGCGGCGTAGTTCACATTCGTCATCGCCAACAATGTCGGTTGCGCTCGCTTCACCGCCGGCTTCGCGGATCTGGCTGCTGAGAATCAGGCTGTTGTATTCGATCAGTTGCCCGCGCTTCGGTCGTTCATGCGCTGCCACCAGCTCGCTCCCGGTTGGGATGATCTGGACGCGCGGTTGACGCCGCGCCGTCACGCTCTGATGGCCACAGCCGGCCAGCGCGCCCAAATCTACGGGGCGCAGCTGATGGTTGATTTGCAGGACGGTCTCGGTCGAAACCATGTCTTCGCCCATCAGACGCACGTGCTGCCAAGGCGCGACGGCGGCATAAATCAGAATGGTCGACTCGTCACCTTGATTGACGTTTTCGATCATGATGACCGCGTTGGTCTCTTCCGGCAGCGGATCGCCCGTGTTGACCGGAAAGGCGTCAACGCCGAGGCGAAGGGACAGCGCCTGCGTCTCCCGCGCCGAAACGGTAGCGGCGGCCGAAACGGCGTATCCGTCCATCGCGGCGCAGTGAAAGTGCGGCGAGGACAGGCGCGCGCGCACGGGCTCGGCCGTCACGCGGCCCAGCGCCTCAACCAGCGGGACCGGCTCGCCGGGGGTGGGCGTCGCTTTTCTGGCGCTTTCCAAGGCGGCTTGCAACTTCGCCCGCGCCTCTTCCAGCGGGATGTCTTCGAGAAATATGCGCCGCTTCGACATGGATCGGGAGCCGCTCAGAATCGCTCGATGTCGACGAGGCTGCCCGCGTCGTAGCCGCCGGTATTCAGCGGTATGCGCAGCAGGCCATGTGCGTCAATCAAGGTGAAGATCAAATTCGATTTGCCGAAGACGGGCTCAGCCAGCGTTTCTCCATCGGCGGCGCGGGTCAGTTTGATCGGCAGCCAGTCTTCGCGGCCCGTAACCGAAGCGATGCGCTGCGATAGCCTTGCCTTTGACGTGGCGGGCAATTCTGGCTTCCGTCCCAGGAAGCGCGCGATCAAGTGGGGCAGCAACTGCCGCGCCACCAGCAGCGCCGAGACCGGATTGCCCGGCAGGCCGATGACGGGCTGGTTCTCGCAGACGGCGATAATCGTCGGCTTGCCCGGCTTGGTCGCCAGGCCGTGCTGCAAGATGCCGGGCTCGCCCAGCCCGTTGATGACATCGCGGGTGTAATCGCGCGCCGAGACGGAACTGCCGGCGCTCAAAAGCAGAATATCACAAACGGCGAAGCCGGCTTCCGCGCGTTGCCGATAATCCGCGATGGCGTCGGCAGCGATTCCCAGCCGCATTGGCTCGGCGCCATGTTTTTCCGCCAGGGCGCTCAGGGTGTAGGCATTGATGTCGCGCACCATCCCCGGCGTCAAGCTGGCTTCCGGCGGCGTCAATTCATCGCCGCAGCTCAGGATACCCACGCGCGGCCGCGAAATAACTTCGACCTCGCTGATGCCAACCGCGAGCATGCCGCCGATGTCTTGTGGTCGCAGCCGATGCCGGCCCTGCAGGACCAAGGCGCCCGCCGCGACATCCTCGCCCGCTTGAATCACATTTTCGCCAGGGGCGGCGGCGCGCAAGATTTCGATTTCGCCTTCATTGATGGTCTGCGTGTATTCCAGCATGACGACGGCATCGGCGCTCGCTGGCAGCATGCCGCCGGTGTGGATGAGCAGGGCGTCGCCGGCGTCGATGTCGTCGCGCGGCGCTGCGCCCATGCGCAGCTCGCCACGAAGGCGCAGAAAAGCGGGCAGCGACTGGCTTGCGCCGAAGGTATCGGACCCCCGCACCGCGTAACCATCGACTGTGCTCTTGCGGAATGCGGGTACTTCCTCCGGCGAGCGCACGTCGGCAGCAAGGATGCGGTCGAGCGCGGCGGCGGTCGCGATGGTCTCCAAAGCGGTCTGAGGCTGCCAGTGCTGGTCGTAGAGCGCCAAGGCATCGGCGGCAGGTAAGACTTGGAAGAACTCGGGCGACGGCATTTCATCCTGATCGTGAAATTGAGCTACGGTGTGAAAATTCTACCACAGAGGCGCGAAGGCACTGAGAACGGAGAAGGGTTCCCAATGGCCGGGCGCAGTCGCCGTCTAGTCCAGCCCCAGCCGCCAGCCATGCGTATACACGCGCATGCCGCCGCTGCGCACGTAGCCAGCGACGCAGATCTTCCAAGCCTGCGCCAGCTCAACCGTGACGCTTGTCGGCGCCGTTCGGCTCGCTACCAGGGGGATGCCCATGCGCCGCGCCTTGCCCAGCATCTCCGAACTGATGCGCCCGCTGGTTAACAGGATCCGGTCGCCCGTATGGATGCCATCCAGCAGCGCCTGGCCCGCCACTTTGTCGACGGCGTTGTGCCGCCCGACATCCTCGGCGCTGACTAGCAAGCCGCTCTCATCGCCAAGTACGGCGGTATGCACCCCACGCACGGCATTGTACAAGCGCGCGGCGCCCTGCAACTGCCGCATCAAGCGCAGGACAATCGCAGGCTGCGTGCGAATCGAGGAATCGAGCGAGGGAAATTCCTTCGAGAGTTCCTGCCCGGTGACGCCGCCGCCGCATCCTGTGGTCAAAATCATGCGCCGCGGCAGATTGACTTCGCCGCGCGTCAGGATCACATCGGCCACCGCCTTCGTGCTGTTGAGCTGCAGCAGGGCAATCTCGTCGGCGGAGTCGATGATTGCTTCGTTGTAGAGGAAGCCGACGGTCAGCGCTTCCAACTGCACCGGGCTGCACATCATGGTCGCCAGCGATTCGCCATTGACGTAGATCGAGAGCAGCTGCTCATCAATCACGCCGCCATCGACTTGTCTGACCTGGTCGCCCTCGACAACTTGATAGCTGAAGGGCAGCGCACCGTCGAGCTTTTCCCTTGCTTTACTCGCCATCGGTTTTTTCGGGATTGCGCTTCCGCCCCCGGCGCGTCTTCTGGCGCATCTCGTCGGCGCCCCAGCCTTGCTCCAAGCCCCATTGCACTTTCGGCTTGAGCGCGCCCGTCGGGCAGACGCCGACGCATTGACCGCAGAAGACACAGGGCGATTCCGTCATCGATATGTCGAAAGCGGTGGCGACCGATGTATCGTGCCCGCGGTTCTTCAGCGTCAAAGCGAAGGTGAATTGCGCGTCTTCGGCGCAGACTTGCACGCAGCGCCAGCACAAAACGCATTGCTCGTAATCGCGGATGTAAAAGGGATTGTCATCAATTAACGTATGTTCACGTAAATTGGCGTCGGGGAAGCGCGCTTCGTCGGCAGCGTAATCGGCGATCATCTCCTGGATCTCGGGCGCCTCTGCCAAATTGACCGAGGCGTTCAGCATCTCGAGGATGGTGCGGCGGCTGCGCTCAACCCGCTCATTGCGCGTTTCCACCTTGGAGTCGGCTTGGCATTCGGCGACGCAGGCCGGCTGCAAGACGCGCCCGCCATCCACATCGACGACGCAGATGCGGCAGAGTCCGTTAGGCGAGGTCGCTTCGTGATAGCAGATGACGGGGATGTCGATGCCGGCTTGTTCTGCGGCATCAAGCAGGGTCGCGCCGCGTGCTACTTCAATGTCCTCGCCGTCGAGACTTAGCTTGATCGAGTCTTCAGCCATGTTGGATACCATTCGCTTGGAACAACTCCGGAAACTTCTCAATCGCGCTCATGACGGCGATCCCGGCGGTATGCCCCAAGCCGCAAATCGACGCTTCCGTCATCGTCAGGCCGATATCCATCAGGCGCTCGGCATCGCCCGCGTTTGGCGCGTCCAGCCGCTCTAGGATCTCGACCTGTCGCTGAGTCCCCAGTTGGCAAGGGAAACACTTGCCACAGCTCTCGTGTTGGAAAAAGCGCCCCAGCCGCTTCAGCACATCGCGCAGGTCAGTCGTCTGATTGAAAACCATGATCGCGCCGGAGCCGAAGGTGCTGCCGACCGCGCGCAAATCCTCGAAGGTCAGGCGCACGTCGATATCTTCCGGCTTGAGGAAGGTGCCAGCGGCACCGCCCATCAGAACCGCCTGCAATTCGCCGATGACGCCGCCACAGACCTGGTCCAGGAAGTGGCGCAGGGTGATGCCCGGCTCGATCTCGTATACGCCGGGCTGGCCGACATGCCCGCTGACCGAGACCAGCTTGGGTCCGGCGCTGCCGTCTGTGCCGATTCCCTTGAACCAGTCGGGGCCTCTGTCGATGATGCTAGGCACGGCGCAGAGCGTTTCGACATTGTTGACGGCGGTCGGCTGGCCGAAGAGGCCGAATGTCGTGGGGTAGGGCGGTTTCATGCGGGGGAAGCCGCGCTTGCCTTCAACTGCTTCAAAGAGCGCCGTTTCTTCCCCGCAGATATAAGCGCCGGCGCCACGCCGCAACTCAATGTCGAGCGCGAAATCACTCCCCATGATCGCATCGCCCAGCAAGCCCGCCGCTTCCGCCTCCTGAATCGCAGCCGCCAGTATCGCCGTCGCTTTGGGATATTCGCCGCGGATGAAAACAATCGCTTTGTCCGTACCCACGGCGTAAGCGGCCAAGGCGATGCCCTCGAGCAGCAGATGCGGCCGATGCTCCATCAGCACGCGATCTTTGAAGGTGCCCGGCTCGCTTTCGTCGGCATTGCAGACGACATACTTGATATCGCTTGGCGCGCCGCGGGTGAACTTCCATTTCAGCCCGGTGGGAAAGGCGGCGCCACCGCGCCCGATCAAGCCGGAAGCTTCCACCTCGGCGATCACCGTTTCCGGCCTCACGTCTTGGATGGCGCGGCGCAGGGATTGGTAGTCGCCATACTCGACCAGCATCTCCGGCGCGTCCTTGAGCGTCGGCTTGAGCAGAACCGAGGATCGATCGCCCGCCGGTTGGAAGTAATCGCCATTCCATTCGTCCAGCAGCCTGTTGAGCGATACATTGGGCAGCGCGACATCGGCCTCGCCGCGCGCGCTCGCCAAGGCGGCCGGCGCAAAATCGCACAAGCCGAGGCATGGCGAGTGCTCGACGGTGTATTCGCCGTCAAGGGTCATTTGACCTTCGCGGATGTCCAAGCGCTCGCACAGTTCATGCAAGACCTCATCCGCGCCAGCCAGCGCGCAAGTCGGATCCGTACAGACGCGAACGATGCGGCGGCCGGTCGGCTCGTCGTGAAAAAGGCTGTAAAAGCCGATCACGCCGAAGATATCGGCTTCCGGCACGCGCAGCAGGTGCGAAATTCGGTGCACATGTTCGGGGCTGATGCTGCCGAAAGCGCCTTGCACATCCCAGAGGACTGGCAGCAAAGCTTCGCGTCCGCGGCCTTGGTACTTCGCAAGAAGCGTATCGACGCCGGAATCAATCGTCATAACCACATTGTAACAGATTGTGGCGCCTGCAATCTTGGCGGCTAATCTGACGCGCAGAGCAGTCGTTCGGCTTCCGCGAGTTCTGCGGGCGTGTTGAGATTGGCGAAGCAGCGCCCCAGCGGGTCAAAGGCGGCGTATTCGGTCTCGTCGAGATAGCGGACGCGCATCTGGTCGTAGAAGCGTATGATCTTCAGCCGGTCGGCCGCCAGTTGGTTTGCGATCGGTGCAATGCAAGTCTTCTTGTAGATCGCGTGCAAGCCTTGCGGGTAGCAATCGACGCGCGGCGCCACAATGTCGATGTCTGCGCGAATCTGATCCGCCATGTAGCGCAACAGGTCCGAGTTGACGAAGGGCATATCGCAAGCCAACACGAGCACATCGGGACACTGCGCCTGCACGAGCGCGGTGTAGATGCCGCCGAGCGAGCCCTTGTTGGGCAAGATGTCGCGATGCATCGGCAATCCAAGATGGGCGTACTGCGCAGGCATGTTCGTGATCAGGATCGTCTCGTCTTGGCCAAGTTCGGCGCTGCGCTCGATGACGTGCTCGATCAGGGGCTTTCCCGCGAGGTGGACGAAGGCTTTATCGCGCCCCATGCGCCGGCTCTGCCCACCGGCGATGATGGCGAGGGAAAAAAGGTCGCCAGCAGTCATACCATGCGCCGCTAGTCTTCCAGTTCAATTAGGCGCTCTAGTTCGGAGATGAGCGCCGGAATGTGTTCTTTCACGGCATCCCAGAACTCGTCCTGCTCAATCGCCCAATAGTTATGCACGAGAACATTTCGCATGCCAATCATTTTCTTCCACGGTAATCCAGGTTGCTCGGCACGCAATTCATCGGAGGTGCGGCTGGCCGATTCACCGATTAGCTCGACAGCTTTCACCAGAGCCATGCGAAACTGGATATCAGTGTTAAGCTCCTCGATCTCGCGGCCAGCAGCGAATTGCTGCGCATATTGGGCTGCATCACGCATACGCAGCAGATGTACACGGTCCCGCTCACGACTCCTTCGCATAGATTTGCCTCGCGTCGTCCAACACTTCGTCGCGGATGTATGGGCACAAGCCTTTTGGCGTGACCAGATCAACTCTGCGTCCGACTATGTCCTGAAAGTCCATAAGATGCCCGCCTATATCGAACAGGCTGACCCGGGCCTCGGGCTCGTATTCGACCAGCAAATCAATGTCGCTCTCCGGCGTCAATTCGTTTCGCGCGGCTGAGCCAAACACGTACAAGCGCTGAATCGGCTGCGTCTTGCAGTAGGTGCGTATCGCTTCCAGTGGCAGGTCAATCGCGACGGGCTCGCTCATGGTTTTAGGTTATCCAATCGCTTGTGTCAGTGATATTCATCTTCAAGTATGCGC
The DNA here is from genome assembly GCA_011523705.1 of Chloroflexota bacterium. Lineage (GTDB taxonomy): Bacteria > Chloroflexota > Anaerolineae > Aggregatilineales > Phototrophicaceae > UBA6055. The sequence continues at coordinate 24,495 of WTGC01000019.1, forward strand.
TGCAATTCGCTGATGAGATGCGGGATGTCAGCAACCACGGTATCCCACACTACTTGGAGCACGACTTCGCGATAATTGTGAATCAACCTATTGCGCATTCCGACAATTTTTGCCCACGGAATCTGCGGATTTGCTCTGCGGCATTTGGCGGTCACTTTACTGGCAGCTTCTCCGACAGTTGCAAGTACATGCATCAATGCCAACTGTAATCGCCGGTCACGCTCCAGGGATGCGCGTGTTTCCCCGTTTGCCTGTTCCAGCGCTTCGAGAGCCCAATCCAACATATCCTGTAGGTGGATTGGATCGTTTTCAGGACTTCGTTTCATAAATCGGTCTTGCGCTGTCTATCACCTGCTGACGATAAGACTTGCGCAATTCCCCTGCCATGCGGAGATCTACCTTCCGCCCTATCAGCCTTCCAAGGTCTATCTCATGCCCAGCAAGAGTTAAGAGGGTAACGGTCGCCCCAGGACGATACTCTACGAGCAAATCAATATCACTCTCAGGTCTAAGCTCACCCCGAAGCGCCGAGCCAAAAAGTGACAAGCGCTCTATCGGCTGCGTCTCGCAATATGCCCGTATCTCTTTTACCGGCAGGTCAACTTTCGCCATCTTGGTCATGATGTTTTCTCGCTGTCCTATCGCAGTTTTCCAAGCTCAATGCACATAGCGCACGGGGTCTTTGATCGCGCCGTGCTCCTCAAGCGCAGTCCCCGCCCGTTCCACCTTCTCGAGCTTGACCGCCGCCATCTTGAAATCGGGGATCTTCGCGCGCGGGTCAATCTTGTCCAAGGTCAGCAGATTGGCGGCCGCCTCGACGAAGTGAAAAGGCAGGAAGAGCGTGCCGGCTGGCGAGCGCCCGGTGACCATGACCTGACACTCGACCGAACCCCGCCGCGACGTCATGCGCAGCCAGTCACCCGACACGACCTGCAGCGCGCCGGCGTCGGCCGGGTGCATCTCAACGATCGGCACGGGAAACGCCTCTTCCAGCCGCGAGTTGCGCGTCATCGTGCCGCCGTGCCAGTGAAAGAGCACACGCCCGGTCGTGAGATGATAAGGATATTCTTCATCCGGCAGCTCGCTCTCGGTACCATATTCCAGCTCCCAGAATTTGCCCTTGCCGCGCGGGAAGTCGTCTTCGAACAGATAGGGTGTACCGGGATGATCGGGCGCCGGGCAGGGCCAATGCACGCCGCCTTCCGCATCCAGCCGCGCGTAGCTGATGCCTTGGAAATCGGGCGTCAGGGCGCGCATCTCTTCCCAGATCGCTTCGGGATCGCGGTAGTCAAAGCCGGCGCTTTCTCCGATGCCTAGCGCCGATTCCATGCGTTTGGCCAGGGCGCAGACGATTTGCCAATCCGGCAAGGACTCGCCGAACGCCGGCAGCGCCTGCCGCACGCGCTGCACCCGCCGGTCGCTATTGGTGAAGGTGCCCTCTTTCTCGGCGAAGCTGGCTGAAGGCAAGATCACATCGGCCATCTCGCCGGTTTCGTTCATGAAGATATCGATGCAGACCAACAGATCCAGTTCTTCCAGCGCGTGCTGCGCATGAGAGAGGTTCGGCTCGCTCATCATCGGGTTTTCGCCCATGACGATCATCGCTTTGATCTGCCCCATCAGCGCGCCATCGACCATTTCGGTGACGGTCAACCCGGGCTGCGGGTTCAGCTCCGTGCGCCAGCTGGATTCAAACTTCCGCCGAATTTCGGGATCGGCGACCGATTGATAAGCGGTGTAAACATTGGGCAAACCGCCGCTATCGGAGCAGCCCTGTACGTTGTTCTGTCCGCGCAGGGGATTGAGCCCGGTGCCAGGTTTGCCCGCGTGGCCGCACATCAGCGCCAGATTCGTCAGCGAAAGCGCATTGTCGGTGCCATGCGTGCTCTGGCTGATGCCCATGCCCCAGTAAAAGGCGGCGCGCTCGGCGGTGGCGTACATCCGCGCGGCTTGGCGGATATCATCGGCAGGAACGCCACTGATCGCTTCCGCCCATTCCGGCGTGCAATGTTCCAGCGATTCGATATAGTCTTCAAAGCCTTCAGTACGCGCCTCAATGAATTCGGGATTGAAGAGATTCTCGGTCACGATGACATTCGCCATCGCCTGGAATACTGCGACATCAGTACCCGGCTTTTGCCGCAGCCAAAGTGTCGCGAAGTCGGTCAATTCTATCTGCCGCGGATCGATGACGATGAGCTTGGCGCCGTTGGCACGCACCGCCTTCTTCAGGAACAAGCTGATCACCGGATGCGTCTCGGTGGTGTTGCTGCCGGTGACGAAGAAGGTATCAAGATGCTCCATCTCGCCGATGCTGTTGCTCATGGCGCTGGAGCCGATCGCCAGCTGCAATCCAGTGACGCTGCCGGCATGGCAGAGGCGCGCGCAGTGGTCGACATTGTTCGTTTTCATCACCGCGCGCACCCATTTCTGAAAGACGTAATTGTCCTCGTTGGTCGCTTTGGCGCAGGCGTAGGTGGCGACGCTGTCTCCGCCATGCTCGCGCACAATCGCGGAGAGCTTTTGGCTGACAAAGTCAAGCGCTTCATCCCAAGTCGCCTCGCGGAAAACGCCACGCGCGCCATCGCGGATCAGCGGCTTCTTCAGGCGGCGCGGATGGGTCGCGAAGTCGAGCCCGAAACGCCCTTTGACGCATAGGTTTCCATAGTTGGGCGCGCTGTCGAAGGGCGCCTCGACGCGGTATATCTGCTCGTCTTTGATATGTAGATTCATCTGACAGCCGACGCCGCAGTAAGGGCAGGTGGTGCGCACGGTGGAATCGGGTTGCAGGGCAGTCATGGTGAATCCTCGCAATGCCTGTCACTATTATCATTATAGCGACCGGCGATGCCCTTGCCAATAAGGGCGCTCGTGGCCAACGGCGAATGCGGCTTTTGAAATTTTGCTATCAGACGCTAGAATAGCGGTGAGAGCCAACGCGCAAATGGAAAGGTATCCGCTTGTGAGCTATCTGGCGAACGACGCCTTGCCAAAATCCATGCCCGCCATCGTCTGTCACGGACCGGAAGATTATCGCCTCGAAGAATGGAGCGTGCCGCAGCCGGGTCCTGGCGAAGTGGTCATCCGCGTGCAATCGGTCGGCATCTGCGCCAGCGATCTAAAATGCTTTCAAGGGGCGCCGCTCTTCTGGGGCGACGAGACGCGCGAGGGTTATTGCCAGCCGCCTGTGATCGCAGGTCACGAGTTTGTCGGTGAAGTGGTTGCGCTGGGCGAAGGGGCGGGCGAGCAATATGGCTTGCAGTTGGGCGATATCGCCGTCTCAGAGCAGATCGTGCCTTGCTGGAAGTGCCGCTTTTGCAAGCGCGGGCAATACTGGATGTGTCAGGATAAGCATGACGTCTACGGCTTTCGCCAAGCCACCATCGGCGCGATGGCGGAGTACATGCTCTTCCCGGTCGGCGCGCTGAATTATAAAGTGCCCGACTCGCTGCCCGCCCACCATGCCGCCTTCATCGAGCCGCTGGGCTGTTCGATCCACGCGGTCGAACGCGGCGAAATCACCTGGCATGATGTCGTTGTGATCGCCGGCTGCGGTCCCCTGGGCTTGGGCATGGTGGCTGCCGCCCGTTTGAAGAATCCGCTACTGCTAATTGCCATCGACCTCAACGACGAACGGCTGGAAATCGCCGAGCTCTGCGGCGCCGACATGAGCATGAATCCGAACAGGATCGATGTCATCGACGAGGTGCTGAACCTGACCGATGGCTACGGATGCGATGTTTATATCGAAGCGACCGGTTATCCGGCTGCCGTGCTGCAAGGCTTACAGATGATCCGCAAGCTGGGCACTTTTGTCGAGTTCAGCGTCATGCGCGAGCCGGTCACCGCCGACTGGACGATCATCGGCGATACCAAGGAACTCAACATCCATGGATCACACTTGAGTCCCTACACGTATCCCATCGCCATTGATATGCTGAGCAAGGGCTTGTTGCCGATGGATCGCATCATGACGCACCAGTTGCCCTTGACGGACTTCCACGCCGGCATGGATCTGGTGGCTGCTGGCACGGAATCTGTTAAAGTCACCTTGACGCCTTAACCCGCCGGGCAATCGATGTAGGGCGACCCATTGCCGCGCGTAGACACAGCGGGTCGGTCGCCCGCTTAAGACGAAGCTCTATGGTCGACGCTAGTGTCGCCCATCATCCGAATCTGTAGGGGCGAGGTCGCGTAGACACTGACCTACGGCGGTGACTCGCCCGAAACGAGACGAAGCAATGTCAAACTCACTCTCTGACAAAGTCGTCATCATCACCGGCGCCAGTTCCGGCATTGGCGAAGCCGCAGCCAAACTGCTGGCTGAACAAGGCTGCAAACTGACGCTGGCCGCCCGCTCGGTCGACAAGATGGAAGCGCTCGCGGGGGCGCTGGCCACCGAGACGCTCGTCCTTCGCGCCGATATGACCGAGCCGGCTGACATTGAGCGCATGGTCGCGCGCACTTTGGAGCGCTTCGGTCGCATTGATGTCATGCTGGCAAACGCCGGCGTCTACATCCCCGGGCAATTCGCTGACGGGGATATCGATGCTTTCTCAATGATGCTCAAGCTCAATGTCGATGCGGTTTTTCGCTGCGCGCACGCGGTGATTCCAGTCATGGCGGCGCAGGGCGGCGGCGATATCGTCGTCACCAGCTCGATTGCCGGTCACGTCGATATTGAAGGCGAGCCCGTTTACAGCGCCAGCAAACACGCGGTGCAGACCTTCGTACACACGCTGCGGCGGCAAGTGGCGGAGGATGGCATTCGCGTCATGTCCCTGGCGCCCGGTCCAGTGGCCAATCCGATGCAGTCGCTTTATGAAGCGGAGGAGCAAAGGCGCGCGGTCGAGGAGACCGGCTCGCACCTGGCTTCGGAAGATTGCGCCGATGCGATTGTCTTCATGCTGTCGCGGCCCGCACACGTCACCATTCGCGATCTGGTGATCTTGCCGCAGATGAACCGCGTCTAGGGGCTCGCCATTGGCTGGCCCATAGTTCGAAACCGTAGGGGTGAGCCACTGGGGCGCCCATAATTCGAGACCGTAGGGGCGAGGTCGCGTAGACACTGACCGACGGCGGTGACTCGCCCGCTCAACGCGAAAGTGTAGGGGTGACAGTTGTGTCGCCCGTCGAAGGAGACAGAATTTGCCCGAATCACTCAATGACAAAGTCGTCATCATCACCGGCGCCAGCTCGGGCATCGGCGAAGCCTTTGCGCGCCGCTTGGCGGACGAGGGCTGCCAGCTGACGCTGGCCGCGCGCTCGCTCGACAAGCTGGAAGCCCTGGCCAGCGAGTTGGAGGCGGAGTCGCTGGTCGCGCCCGCTGATATGACCGTTCCCGCCGATATCGCCAACATGGTCGCGCGTACGCTGGAGCGTTTTGGGCGCGTTGATGTGATGTGCGCAAACGCCGGCATCTATGTTCCCGGCGAATTCGCCGATGGCGATATCGAAGAACTGACCCGAATGCTCCGGATCAATGTCGACGCGGTACTGCGCTGTGCTCACCAGGTCATCCCGTCGATGCTGGCGACTGGCGCAGGCGATATCGTCGTGACCAGCTCCATCTCCGGTTTCATCGATGTGCATTGGGAGCCGATCTACAGCGCGAGCAAACACGCGGTACAGACATTCGTGCATACGGTGCGGCGTCAATTGGCTGGCAGCGGCATTCGGGTGATGTCCCTGGCGCCAGGACAGGTGGCGAATCCGCTTTGGGGCTTCCACGAGGCAGCTGATATCGAGCGCGTCTCGGCCGGCGCGCGCACCCATCTGACCTCGGAAGATTGCGCCGAAGCTCTGGTCTATATGCTGTCGCGCCCGCGCCGCGTCACCATCCGCGACCTGGTAATCCTGCCGCAGAATCAGGTGAATATCTGAGGGGAGTCGCGCTTATGACAGATTCGCTCATGGGCAAAGTCGTCATCATCACCGGCGCCAGCTCGGGTATCGGCGCGGGCGCCGCTCGCCTTTTGGCTGAGGAGGGCTGCAGCCTCGTTCTCGCCGCTCGCTCGGTCGATAAATTGGAAGCGCTGGCGGACCAGCTCCCCGGCGAGAGTCTGGTCGTGCGCGCCGATATGACCGCCCCGGCGGACATTGAGAGAATGACGGCGCGCGCGCTCGAGCGTTTCGGCCGCATTGATGTGCTCTTCGCCAATGCGGGCATTTTCATTCATGGTGATTTCGCCGCGAATGACATCAAAGACATTTCCGACATGCTTACGATCAACGTGGAGGGCGTCTTGCGCTGCGCCCACGCGGTCATTCCCGTAATGAAGGCGCAGGGATCTGGCGACATCATCGTCACCAGCTCGGTGGCGGGCCATGAGAAGCTGCACCGTGGTCCGGCTTACGGCGCGACCAAACACGCGATTGAGACTTTCGTCAATACGCTGCGCCGGCAGGTTGCCGGAGACGGCATCCGCGTGATGTCGCTGGCGCCAGCGCGGGTCGCTAATGAGTTATGGAACTTGACCGACGCGGATGAGATTGAAAAGGCGACGGTGGGCGATCAGCATTACTTGAAGGTAGAAGATGTGGTAGAGGCAGCCGTGTATATGCTCACGCGGCCGCGGCATGTGACGATTCGCAATCTGGTCATCATCGCGAAGCAGCAGGATGTTTAATGATGTGTGAGACACTATTTCATAGATTTTCTTCGGAACGTTGACATCGGCGGAGGGTGCAGCCCGGTCTTTTTCCATTCACGTCGGGCAATTAACATTCTTGGCTGATTCATGTTTAAGCGCATGATCGTCGCGCGCCCAACTGAAGTCAAGCCAGCTATTTCGCTGCCGTCTTCACTCCAACGAAAATGTTCTTCCCAACGGTCGCTGCGCGGGTCATATAGACGAGCTTCAAGTTGAAGATCTGGATCTTGACCGGTTTGAAAGTTAAGCTTGAAGCTGTTGCAACTGACACAGGAGAGGCAGAGATTCTCCGAGATAGTTGCGCCACCGGCCGATACAGGAACGATGTGATCCACGACCATTGACACCACAATATTCTGTTGTGCCTGACAGTATTCGCACTGCCATTGCGCGCGATCGGCGACAAGATCTCGCAGTCAGAGGGGCGTCCGCGACATCTATTCCACCTCAGCTTTTGTGTTAAGGTATACGTCAATGTCGTGACCGCGTTCCTTCAACAGCACCAAGGCTCGTGACCGCAGAAGCATTTGACGATCAACCAAGTCAACAAAATACTGCAATTCCGCGTTTTCTTGCTTTGTGAGCGTTCCTTCTGAGCCGCGATACAGGAGTTCACGCATGCGATAGTCCTGCGACTGGGTCAAGCGTTGATAAACCAACGCCCAAAGTTGCTCGTCAGTACAATCGCAGAGTCTGTTAAGCTGATACTCAACGATTGAGTTGTTGCCAAAAAGGAGAGCTAAGCCTTCTTGCAGAATAGATTCAATACTGCAGTTTTCACCCTCTGCAATTACGCGAACGTACTCTTCAATTTCGGGAGCAATTTCCAACTCTACCGTTGACCGTTTCATCAGTCAGTCGCCTCACCACACATTCCCAACATTATACAGAAAACGTAACTGCCTTGTCATCTTTAACATTAGCTGGCACTTCCTCACTCCAGCAGCGTCCGCGCATTAGCCAAACTCCGCGGCACGCCTTCCGCCAGCGGCTCCTCCGCGCCTTCATATTCCAGCGACCACCAGCCGTCATAGCCCGCGGCGTCCATGACCGCGCGAATCGCCGCCAGGTCAACCAGGCCGTCACCGATCACGGACCCGGTCAGCAGTTGCCCGTCCGGATCGGCGAAAACATGGCTGGCCTCGTCGCCTACCGCGCGACGCATATCCTTCAGATGCGCCAAGACCACCAGGTCAGCCAGATCCTCGGCCGCTTCGGTGGGGTTCTGTCCGACGGGCAAGAAGTTGCCCGTATCGAGATTGACCCGCAGAGCGGGTGATGCGACCGCGTCGATGATGGCGCGCACCTGATTGCTGCGCCCGGCGAACTTGCCATGGTTCTCCAGCGCCAGGGTGACACCATGGGTTGCGGCGTAGGCGGCGCCGGCGGACAAGCCTTCCAGTATCCAGTCCGTGCCTTGCGCCTGCGATACGCCTTCGCGCGCGCTGCCGCTGAAGACGCGCAGGATGTCTGTGCCCAGCTCAAGCGCGACGTCGACCCCGCGTTTCAAATCGGCAAGTTCCTGGGCGCGGGCGCTCGTGTCCGGCTGAATGAAGTTATTGCTGATGGAATACACCGCCACTTCCATGCCGGCAGCGGCGATCCGCTCCTTGACCAATGGGATCTCGCGCTCGGCATCGCTCCAGAAGATATCGAGCAATTCCACACCGGCGACGTCTTGGGCGGCCGCGTAGTCGACGAATCCCATCAAATCGAGCTGCCCAGCCTGGATCGCTCTGAGGCAACTGTACATGCTCAAGCTAAGTTTCATCGTCGTACCCCCGCTGATTCATAAGCTGATTCAATTACGCGCATCACCGCCAATCCGTCTTCGCCGCTGACGAGCGGGCTGGTTTTGCCTGCGACGCAATCGAGGAAATGCGCCGCCTGCCGCGCGAAGCGATCGGGCGCGTCAATCTGCGTCTCGGTCCAGGCGGCGTCGTCCGCCAGCTGGTAACGTAATCCCGCGCTGGCCTTGTAGTCGATGACGGCTTGCCCCTCGCTGCCATGAATTCGCACGAAAGAGTCCGCAACGGGCGTCACCCAGCTGCAATTCAGCGTGCCCAGAACACCACCACTGCTCCGCACCAGCAACGAGGCGCTGTCTTCCACCTTTATCGGCAGTGTGGAGGACAAGACTGCCTGCGCCGCTTCAATTTCTTGCCCGCTTAGCGCGCGGAAGATGTCGATGCTGTGCACGAGTGTGTCAATCAAGATGCCGCCGCCGGCGATTTCGGGGTCGGTGAACCAGGAGTTGCCCGCCCGCGCGAAACGAAAAGCGAAGCGATTCTCAATCTGAACCAGCTCGCCCAGCTTGCCGCTGCGAATTAGGTCTTGCGCCGTATTCAAGGGCGGGTGAAAGCGATGGCAAAAGGCGAATTGCAGCAGACCTCCGCGCATCGCGTCTACGATGGCTTGTGTCTCAGCGAGCGTTCGCGCTGGCGGCTTCTCACAGAGTACGGCGATTCCGTGTTTTGCCGCCGCTTCAACGAAGGGAATCCGGAATTTTGGTGGCGTGCAAATGCTAACGGCGTCGGGTTGAAGCTGTTCGAGCATGGTTACGCCGTCGGTGAAGGCTTGGCCGCCGTATTCCGCCGCTCTCGCTTCTGCCGCGCCTCCATCAACATCGGCAATGCCGACAATCTCACAATGTTGTGATTCTGCGGCATAAGCGCGCAAGTGCGCCCCGGCGATCCCGCCCGCGCCGATCACCGCAACCCGAGTCTTGCTCATTGTTCAACCTCTGGCGCTACAAATCATATGCGCAATTGGGAATTACGTAATTGACGTTGCAATTGTCCAAGACGCGGCACCGTAACTCTACGGTCTGAATATGCGGCCGCAAACTAGACTTATCGCAACTGTATGATAAGTGTCAATGCGCTCGCGCCACAATTCCATACACTCCAATGTTTGACATTGCACATTGATAATGCTAGTCTATCGACAGTTACGCTATCTAACTTGCGATATTGGCGAAGATTAATCGCCGAACGAAATTGACATTGAACAGTTTAACTAGGTAGCTAGGTAAATCTTAAAGTACACGCCGCCATGGATCAAAGCCAAGATCAGATAACATCGCTAGGAGGTCAGCGATGACCGTTGCCGAGACTCCGCTGGAGACACGCGTCGGCAAATTAGAAACTCATATCGAGACTGAACGCCCCCATTTAGCGACTAATGCTGACTTGGAGCGCCAAACGCGAATAATTCTTATGTGGCTCTGTGGAGCAGTTGTCGCGCTATTTGGTCTGATGTTACACCTCCACAATCAACAGATTGCACTGATTCAGTCGCTGGTTGGGGGGTGAAGCGGAATCGGAGCGGACTCCTACGTCACACCGACACCTTCCAAAACGGTATAGTGCTAATACCCGAAGCAGACATGGACTGAGGGCGGGGGCACGGTCAGCTTAGCCCTTCAATCCGGTCAGCGCGATGCCACGCACGAAGGTCTTCTGTGTGAAGAAGAAGAGCACAATCGTCGGCAGCATCGCCAGCGTCGAGGCGGCCATCATCAGTTGCCATTGCGCGCCGTACATATTCTGGAACAGCTTCAAACCCAGCGAGATTGTCCAATCTTGCTGATTCTGCAAATAAATCAGCGGACCGAGAAAATCGCGATACGTCTGCACAAAGGTGAATAGCGCCACCACCGCCAAGGCCGGGCGCATCAGCGGGATCATGATATACCACAAAATGCCCAGCTCGCTGGCGCCGTCGATCTTGGCGGCATCGCTCAATTCCAGCGGGATGGTAAGCAGGAATTGCCGCAGCAAGAAAACGTAGAGCGCGTTGCCGAAGAAATGCGGCACGACCAGCGGCAAGAATGTGCCCACCCAGCCGAGGTCGCGAAAGATCAGATATAGCGGTATCAGCGTTACCTGCGATGGCAGCATGATCGTTGATAGATAAATGAGGAAGATGATATTGCGCCCGGGCCAGCGTATTCGCGCGAAGCCATAGGCGATGAAGGTGCACGACAGGACCGTGCCCAGCACCGTCAAACCGGAGATGACGATCGTATTCCACATATAGCGCCAGAAGGGGATATAGGTGGTGGATTCGCCGAAGTTCTGCCACTGTGGATTGGGCGGGAAGATCGGCGGTGGCTGCTGGAAAATCTCCAAATCAGTCTTCAGCGCCGTCACAATCAGCCAGTAGAGCGGGAAGATATAGGCGACCGCCATGATGATCACGATGGTATAGGCGATCGACTTCTTGATCCGATCCTGCACGATCCGGTTTTCACGCCAGTGGATGCTCGCCGTCATCGCTCAATCTTCCGCATGGTAATAGACCCAGCCGGCTGTCTTGAACAAGAAGACGGTGGCGATCAATACGATCATGAACAATATCCAGGCTTGGGCGCTGGCATAACCCATCTTGAATTGCTGGAAAGCCGTCTGATAAAGATACATCGAATAGAACATCGCCGAATTGGCGACGCCGCCGGCCGCGCCGTCGCGCGTAGCCGTCATCACCCAGGCTTCGGTGAAGTACTGGAAATAGCCGATGACGTTGACGATGATGGTGTAAAAGATCACCGGGCTGATCATCGGCAGCGTGATTCGGAAGGTCTTCTGGATCGCGTTGGCGCCATCCAACTCCGCCGACTCCAGCAGGTCGTAAGGCACATCTTGCAAGCTCGCCAGATAAATCAAGATGGTGTTGCCGCCAAACCAGGCGCCCATGAAAATCAGCGATGGCTTGACCCACTTGGGGTCGGTGAGCCAGCCGATCGGCGGCAGACCAATGAACTTCAGGAACTCGTTCAAGATGCCGAATTGCCCGTTGAAGATCCAGAGCCAGACAATGGTCGAAGCGACCACCGGTGTGATCGACGGGATGTAGAAGATGCTGCGATAAAGCGACAGCCCCTTGATTCTTGTATTGAGCAGAAGCGCCATCAGCATGTTGAAGACGAGATGAATCGGCAAGCCGATCAGCACCATGTAGAGCGTATTGCTGATGCCGATGCGGAAGACGCGATCGCTTTCGATCAGGAACTTGTAATTGTTCAAACCGACCCAGCGCGGCGGCTGCAGGATGTTGTAGCGCGTGAAACTGTATTGCAGCGACTGAACGATGGGACCGATGTTGAAAACGAAGAAGCCGATGATCGCCGGCGAAATGAACAGCAAGCCAACGATCAGAGCGCGCCGCTGCTGTTTTGTGAGTCGAGGTCGACGGAAGGCGAGGGTCATAGGTCCCATCCGCTCGTGGGAAACTTGTAGGGGTCAGCCGGCGGCTGACCCGCTATGACATGTTTCAAAAAACTGTGAACGCGATATTGGGATGCAACCTCGAAAGCGGGCGATTCACAGAATCGCCCCTACATGCAGCCCAAGTGCCTACATCATCGCCATGTCGAGCTCGCGTTGGACCTCCTCGGTCACGCGATCCAGCGCTTCCTGCGCGCTGAGCATGCCGGCTTTGACCGATGTCTCGGCTTCACCCAGGCGCGAATTGTAGAAGTCGTTCACTGGAATCTTCGCTGGACCAAAGGCGTTGGGACCATTCAGCAGGTCCAGCGCCAACTGGAAGCGATGATCGCTGACGAAGCGCTCGGCCGTCGCCGCGCCCACCTTGGGCGGGATATTCTGGATATTGAAGCAGAATTCGCCCATGTGCTCGTCTTCGCTGAGCCAACGGATGAATTCCCAAGCCGCGTCGGGATTGATCACGCCGGTCGGAATCGTGAAGACGCTGCCGCCGAAGGTGGTGCAATTCGGGCGTCCGCCATCGGGATAGGGCGCCGCGATCATATCCATCTCGAGATCGGGCGCGAATTTCTTCTGGAACTGGATGAACCATTCGCCGACCTGCTTGAAGCCTTCCTTGCCGACGAAGAAGGGGTTCTGCGTACTGAGATAATCGCCGAAGCCACTGGTGAAAGCCGCCACCTTCTCAGGACCCAGCCGCGACCAATAGCCAGCCATCCACTCCAGCGCCGCTACGTTCGCCGGGTCGTTCGCCGTAATGGTCCCGCTGTCTTCGTCATACAATCCGCCGCCGAAGACATGCGCCCACCAGGTGAGATTCGCTGGCAGCAAGCCTACACGCTCGATATTGCCATCGGCGTCTACGATCTCGAAGGCTTGCGCAACCTCGTCCAGCTCAGCAATGCTGGTCGGCGCTTCGCTGACGCCCAGCTCGGCCAGCGCCGGTGGCGAGAAAGCCAGAACGCGCGCGTTCGAGGTGCACATCAAACCCCAGAGCTCGCCGTTGTACCACCAATTCTCCCACAGCTGCGGGAAATACTCCGAGCCGTCGATGCCGGCCGCTTCGGCGTATGCGGTCAAAGGCGTGAGCGCGCCCTGCGAGGCGATCTGCACCAACTGATGCAGCCAAACTGCCGAGACGACATCGGGCGGATTGCCGCCGGCGATCGCCGTCAGCACCTTCTCGTATTGCCCGAAAACGGTCGTCATATTGACGTAGCTATTATCGTGCTCTTCGTTGAACTGATCGACCAGGGCTTGCAGGGCGTCAAACTCGAAGCCGCTCCAACCCGTCCAATAATTGAGGAATGCTTGCTCTTGCGCGTAGGTCAAGCCAGCCGGCATCGCGGATATCGCCGCTGCCGTGCCCGCCGCCATACTCGCCCGCAAGAAATCCCTGCGTGACACTTTTCTCTCACTCATGTTTTGCTTCCCTCCTCCTAGAGCTTGGTAAAATTGCGGATATCCATGTTTCCGCTGCCAGCCCAACGCTGTTGTCAGCGACAATTATCGCTTGCATTCCAAACTTTGTCAAAACCGCCCCGCGCGTGTGACAATAGTGGCGATAGCCCCAAGCCGCCAATTCGGGGAGAGACGATGATGACTTCCACGCCGGATCGCGACATTCGCGACGAATTCATGAATATCACCCTGCTTCTGCTCGGCATCGGCTTGTGGGCATTGATCGTGGCTGGCGACCTCCTGCCCGGCAACCTGCCAGACATCATCATGTTTGACGTCGTCATCATGATCGCAGTCTGCGGGCTCAGCTATTTCATCAAGACGCGCAGCTTCAACTTTGCCTGTTTCTTTTTGCTGTTCTGCATCGCCTTGATCGCCGTCCAGATCTCCGTCGCCAGCGCCGACGCCGCCGTACTTTATCTCATCCCGACCAGCCTGATCGTCGCTGTCATCTTGCTCACGCCGGCTTGGCTTGCGCTCGCTCTATTGGCAGACTGCCTGTTTCTGCTTGCCTTTGCGCCGCCGGCCGATCTTGCCTTTATGCTTGTTTTGTCGGCGATCAACCTGGTCAGCGTGGGCTTGCTCAAGCGTTATTTTGTCAATCTGCTGAAGATCAGCGGGGGCTTTCAGGATTACGCGGCCGAGCAGATGAACGAAGCCCGCGAGAGCCGCGCCAAGCTCGTGCTGATGTCGAAGCAGCTGCAGGAGTATCAGGAACGCCTGCGCGTCATTAACAGAAAGTTGGAGATCGCCTTCGAGCAGGCTGAAGAGTCTCGGTTGGCGAAGGCGCGTTTCGCCGCCAACGTCAGCCACGAATTGCGCACGCCGATCAATCTGATCGTCGGATTCAGCGAAGTGATGATCTTGGCGCCGGAAATTTATGACCAGCCCTTGCCCGCCGGCTACCGCGCCGATATTCAGGCGGTTTATCGCAATGCCAGGCACCTGCAGAATCTGATCAATGATGTGCTGGATATCTCTCAGTTGGAGGCGCGGCGCCTCGCGATCGTCAAAGAGAAAGCCAACCTGCGCGACAGCGTGCGCGAGGCCAGCGACATGGTTGCCGATTTGATCGCCAAAAAAGGGCTTGCTTTCGAGATTGATGTCCCGGCCAATCTGCCCGACATGTGGTTCGACCCGGTGCGCATTCGCCAGATTTTGCTCAACCTGCTCGTAAATGCGGTGCGCTTCACCAGCGAAGGCGGCATCACGATCGAAATTGTCATTGATGAAAAGGAAGCGATCGTCAGCGTCATCGACACCGGCATCGGTTTGAGCGAAGCCGATATTCAGAATGTATTTGAAGAGTTTTATCAGGTTGCCCGCGATGAGGCCGGTGGCGAACGGGGCTCGGGCTTGGGCTTAACGCTGAGCCGCGAGTTGATCCGCTTGCACGGCGGGACGATGACGGTGAGCAGCGCTGGCGTACCCGGGCTGGGGAGCCGTTTTTCTTTCTCGCTGCCGACCACGCAAAATCTGGTTGCGCAGATGCCGGCGAGCAATCCGCCGGGCAAAGCGGTCGACACGGAGAAGCGGATCCTGGTCGTCGGCGCCGATGAGGCGGTCACCGGTTTTTTCAACCGCTATCTGAAGTCTCACAAGGTACGGGAATGCAACACCGAAGCAGATGCCATGCGCGCGCTCGCCAAGTTTGAGCCGGATGTGCTTTTGCTGGCGCGCGACCATCGATATTCGCATTTGCTTGATGAAGTCAGACGAAGTTATCGCGGCTTGCATGTCGTAACGATTCCCACGCCCAGCGGCCGAACGGCGATCCGCCAGCGGGGCGTCCATGATTATCTGGTCAAGCCGGTCTCGCGCGCGATGTTGCAGAGAGTGCTGTCCCAATTTGGAGACGACTTGGTTTCAATCATGATTATTGATGACAACCGTGATATCGTGCGCTTGTTTTCGCAGACGCTGCGCAGCCTGGACGCCGGCTATCGGGTGCGCGCCGCCTTCAATGGACGGGAAGGCATCGCGATGATGCGCAAGCGCCCGCCAGACCTGCTGATGTTGGATGTGCTGATGCCCGAAATGGACGGCTTTGAGGTGATAGCGGCGATGCAGGCGGATGAGGCGCTGCGGGATATTCCCGTCATTCTGGTCTCGGCAAAAGGCGCCAGCGAATCCATCAGCCCCGATATTCACGGTGAAATTACGCTGAAGCGCAAGAGCGGCTACTCGCCGATTGAACTCGTAACCTGCTTACAAGCCCTTATCGATAGCCTTCGTCAGCCTCCCGATCTCAAGCTGACGGCGGCGCGCCGCAGAATCGAGACGCGCGTGTGAACCAGACACTTAAAGCGTGCCGAGAAGGAAGCAGGTCATGACAACTGAACTGGGATTGGAAGTCTTCCTTGAGGCGCATGTGGATCGGGTGGCCTGGTCGCGGGTTGGCTTGCTGGCCTGCCCCAGCAGCGTCGACTGCCAATTGCGCGGCAGCGTCGAGCGCTTGCACCAGCATCCCGCTGTGAATCTGGTCGCGCTCTTTGGTCCCGAGCACGGCATCCGTGGCGATGCGCAAGCAGGCAGTCTGGTCGCGTCCGCCATCGACCCGCGCACGAGCCTGCCCGTCTACAGCCTCTATGGGGAGACAAAATCACCGACAGCCGAGATGCTGGCTGACCTTGAGGTCATCCTCATCGATCTGCAGGATGCCGGCGTCCGTTTTTATACCTTTCTGGCGACCGCGCTCTACGTCATGCAAGCGGCGAAGGCGGCTGGCGTCGCTGTGATCCTGCTGGACCGCCCGGCGCCAATCGGCGGAGAGCGCGTTGAGGGCCCGCTTCTTGAGCGAGATTATGCTTCCTTCGTCGGTCCTTATCCACTGCCCATTCGCTATGGCATGACGATTGGCGAGGTGGCGTTGTTGGTGAATGAGCGGGAGATCGGCTGCGACCTGACTGTAATTCCGCTGCGCGGATGGTCGCGGGCGATGTCTTTTGATGAGACCGGGCTGCCCTTCATCCCGTCGTCGCCCAACTTGCCGACGCTGGAGGCGGTGACGCTCTATCCGGGAACTTGCCTCGTCGAAGGCGCGAATGTTTCCGAAGGCAGAGGCACGACCCGCCCCTTCGAATATATCGGCGCGCCCTGGATCAACGCGGAGTCCCTGGCTGATGAATTGAATGAACGGCCGCTGCCGGGCTTGCGCTTCCGGCCGGTCCACTTCAAGCCGACCTTCAGCAAGTATCAGGGTGAGCTATGCGCCGGCGTGCATGTTTACGTCACGGATCGCGACGCACTGCAGCCGGTGCGCGCCATGCTGCATGTTCTCCAGACGCTGAAGCGGCGCTATCCTGATGAATTCGCCTGGCGCCAACCTTGGAGTGATGGCGCCCGCCCGCCGATTGATCTGCTCTGGGGAAGCGACCGCTTGCGCCGGCATCTGGATGCCGACGAGCCGGTCGATTCGCTCATCGAAAGCTGGGAGCCTGGCACGCGCGATTTTGAGCGAGATCGCGCCGCTCACCTGCTTTATTCATAGCTGCAGCGGCAAGGGATCAGCCAACGACAATCAACTCCTGCCAGCCGTTGGTGAGCTTTTCGCCACCGCCGGGTCGGGCAACCACGACATCCTCCACCCGCGAGGAATAGCTGTTGATCTGCATAATGCTCGGCTCAATGGTGAAGAGCATGCCTTCTTCAAGTGCTGTCTCATCGCCTTTGGTCAGGAAGGGCGGCTCATGCACATCCATGCCGATGCCGTGCCCGAGGCGGTGGCGGAATGCCTCGCCGTAACCCGCGTCCTCAATCACCTGGCGCGCCGCCTGGTCCGCGTCGGTGGTGGTGGCTTCGCCCGCTTTCAACGCCGCCACGCCCGCCGCTTGCGACGCCATCATCACATCGTAGACCCGCTGCGCCTCCTCATCCGGCTCGCCGAAGAAGACCGTGCGCCCGAAGTCATAGCACCAGCCCTCATAGATGCCGCCGAAATCGAAAAGGATCGAAACCGGCGGATTCAGCGCCCGATGCCAACTCTCCATGCGCGCGCCAAAGAGCAGCGGATGATCCGGCCCCGAATTGTAAAGCGATGTCGTGAAAGATTGGCCCAGCGAGCCGTGTTTGCGCAGCTGATAATTGACTTCTTCAACGATTTCCAGTTCGGTCATGCCGTGGCGCAGCGCCTTCAGCGTATCGGCGAACGCGGCTTCGGTGATGCGCCCCGCTTCTCTCATCAGGTCGATGTCCGCTTCCGTCTTGATGACGCGCATCGGACGCAGGAGCGCCGTGCCTGAGAGAAAGGTCGCCCCGGGCAGCAGCGGCTGCAAATGAGATACCGTCTCGCCAGTGGCGAAATCGCTAATCGCCACGCGCGGATTTTCAGGCAAGTTGAATCCATTGAGGATGCTCTGGACCATCTCGGTCGGTTCATCCCAATCGCCCAGGACGCGGATGTCGATGCCTTCGAGCCGGCTCAAGCCGCCGAACTCGGCCGTCATTCGCGGGAGCGGCAGTACAGGCTCGTGATGGGGCGTGATCCAGGCGCCCTCGAGCCAGTCGCCCGGATGAATCGTATTGCCGTAATTGGGAAAGTCGCGCGGGACGCCGGTTAGGTATTGCAGGTCGGATGAAATGGGGAAAAAGGCGAGATCGGCCTGCTCGGCGAGGATACTCTGAAATTGCTGCAAGCGGTCACTGGACATGAGGCGCTCCCTTATGAATTCGATAGGAAGCTCGGATTATAGCGCGTTTGACGGGGTTTATCGCGCGGGAGCGGTCGATTGCCCTACGCTTTCTTTAGTCCGCCCAAGCTTAAATGGCGAAGGAGTATACTCATGACGATTGATAAACATCTCTTTGAGGAATTGTCATGCGAAACTTACTGATCTTCGGCGTACTGCTTTTGAGCTTCTCGGGTGTTAACCTGGCTCAGGATGTCGGCTTGCCATCTTGCAACGCGGCGCAGCTCGCCCGTACCGACTCGTATATGGCCGCTCACTTCGATCTGATGGGCCACGTGATGACGCCGGAAATGGTGGGAGCGCTCTCGCCATCGGCCCTCGAAGACCTCGGCGACTTAATCCACGACGAAAGCTCCAGCAAAATGCTCAGCGAATATGGCGATGTGCTAATCGCCTGGCGCGAATCATTCTGGGAGTCGCATCCCATCTGCGACGAAGTCTTCGATATCGGCATCGCCATGGATGAGTCGGCTTCCGATATGGCCGCCTTCCTGGCTTACCAGTTGGCCGGCGTCGCCATCGAAGACAATCCCTACGTTGAGGGCATGAGAAACGGGATCGGTCTGCTCAGCATTCTACTTGGCGAATTGCCGGATCAGGCGCCCGCAGAGAGTGACGCGCCGGCAGCCGACCTGCCGGCTTGCAGTGAAGACGACCTTGGCCTCCTGTCTGAGGAACTTGCCGTCTACCGCGCTTTGCTCGAAGTGCCGCCTCGCACTTACAGCCTCGTCGGCTTGGCGAAATATGGCGCGGCGCAGCTCACCTGGCGCGACAAGCTCTGGAGCCGCCTGCCTCCCTGCGACCTGTCGCTGCAAGTCGGCTTGCTCATGAGCCACATCACCAGTGATCTCGCGATTGAACTCGCCTTGGAAATCGGCGAAGTCGCGAGCGAGGGAGCGCCATTCTCCGAACGGATCGCGGCGGACCAGGCGCGCCTCGAAGAGATATCCGCGCCTATTGATGCCGTAGGAAGATTGCAATCGCAGACCGTATCGCTGCCCGAATGCGGCGACGATGAGATGCTAAAGTTTGCCGCAGCGAATCAGGATTTTCCTGGTCTTGTCGCCGCGCTCAAGACGGCGGAAACCGTGCCCGATATACTGGCGGCGACCGATTTGCACCTGGACTGGCGGGAAATGCTCGAAGCCAATCTGCCGGACTGCATCGAAACGATGATCACAGCCGGCTTGATGCTTCGGGTCACCGGCAATTACGTCGCCTCGCTCGCGCTGGATATCGCCGGCATTATGCCAGAGCCGGACGCCGAAATGCCGATCAAGCCGCATCTGTTTGGGATAGTCACCATTGGCGTCATCGCCGACGACATCAGCGAAACCATCGCCGCGAGCGGGAAGCAGCCAGATGAATTGCTAGATGCTGCGCCTGGCAGCAACCTGCCTGACTGTGAGGACGGCGACATGGGCTTGAGCTTTTACAATCTCTTTGTGGAATACAGCGATCTGGTGGATACCGCCGAAAGCCTTGAGACCGTCGGCGATGTCATGGCTTATCGACAGGGGCAGATCGACTGGGCTGAAAACCACATTGAGCTATTGCCCGGCTGCAAGCAGGCGGTGGAGGCCGGCTACATGATGTATACGATTTTGGCCGACTTCACCGCCGCTTACGCCCTGCTGATTGCCGGCGCCGAGCTGGAAAACATCCCTTACGCCGAGACGATCTGGATCTATCGCGATCGGCTGGATGCCTGGCTGCAAGAGGAACTGCAGTAATATGCGCGGGAAGGTTCCCAGCTGACAATTTGGGCAAATAGAATTCAGCGTGTCTCCTGGCGTCGTTCATAAGTGTCGTAGCATTGTCCGACGCTGACTAGCGGACGCTCTATGCCTACACTAGACTTGTGAAATTAAGGCCAGCCAGGCGAGCGTAGTGTAGGAGCAATCGAATGCGTAAGCTTCTAGTCCTATTTGCAGTGCTGTTATGCGCGCTCAACTTCTCGCGCGCTCAAGACGCGGGCTTGCCCTTTTGCACGCCCGAGCAGTGGGACACGATGGAGAAGATTCGTCCCCGCTTCGACGAAATAGACGCGTTGTTTGAAAGCGTCGAAACGGAAGAAGACTTTCTCGGCTACTTCGCAGCCGCTTTATCCTTGCGCAACGACCTTTGGAGCGACCCGCCCCTTTGCGAGCCCTATATCGAGATTGCTACCTTGGTCGGCCAGATTTTGGACGACAATGTCATACTCAATCCGATGTACTGGTTCTATACCGGAGACAGCGATACCGACCGCATGCTGGGCGGCGACGAATGGAGCGCGGGCGACTACGCGTATCTGTTTGGTCTCGGCGCCAAGTCCATCGCTTCGGCTTTGGGCTTGGGACCCTGGCATGCAAGCGAAGACGACAGCGCGATTCCCACAGCCTGCACCTATGCGCAGAAGCAGCGCGTCATCCGCGCGAAGCGACAAGCCTATGTCAATGTACTGCGAGGGGGATTTGCCGTAGATACAGTAGAAGACTTGCTGCGTTTTGACGAGGAGCAGCTGGCCTTTCGTGAGACCGCCCTGACGGACTTGCCGCTCTGCGCCGAGGCCTACGACGCCGCAAAGCAAGTGACGCACATTAGCGCTGACTTTGTCGCGGCGCACGCGCTGGCTTTCAGTGGTGTGGCGCCAGCCTCCAACCCGTCGCTCCAGCAAATCCTGAACGGTATTGAGCAGCTTCCGGCTTGGATCATCCCCCGGGAATACCGCGACCCGGCCCGTGTTCGCCGCCTCTTTGTCAACAACCTGCCCGCATGTACCGAGGCGCAACTCGCGAAAGCCGCTGGGATATCGCATCCGCTGATTGGTCCCGTTGGCGAGTTCGATGAAGGCGTCATCGCCGAAATGACGCGACAACAATTGCTCGCTTATGCCACTATCGACATCGCTTGGCGCGCTGAAACGTTGTCGCGTTTTCCGCAATGCGCCGAAGCCTTCGAGATTGCCCTGCTCATGAGCCAGACCGGCACGGACATCGTGGCTGCGGGGGCGATAGCCGTCTCAGGCGCGCCGCGCGCCGAGAATCTATATCACGATCAGGTGCTGGGCGCTGTCGAAGCGTTGAGTCTGCGCCTGGCGCAACTGCCTGAGGCAAGCGCCGAAGAAAGCGCTGTGGACGCAAACACGAATTCGCTGACCTCATGTACGATTCCACAGTTGCGTGTCATAGGTAATATGGTGGTCGGGCCCTTCGGCGAGGTCGCGAAAACCGCGCTCAATATGGGTGAGACGAGCGGGGCGAGCCGTTACGCGGAGGCGCAATTCGCCTGGCGGGCGAATAACTTGCCTTACTTGCCGGCTTGCAGCGGCGCCATTGACCTGGCCTTTCTGTTCAACAGCCAAACAGACGATACCGCCGCCGCCTACGCCCTCGGTGTGTTCGCGGGCGTCATCACCGAAGCGAACCCCTACATTGAAGAGATCGGCGCCTTTGGCGACCGGTTTGACCGCCTGCTGGCCGACCTCATTGACCTTGCGCCGGAACTGAAGCTTTGATGCGAAAGCGGCCAGCCTTGCCTGGGGCGCCAAATCGATATGTTCGACGACCAGAAAAAAGGAAGCATCATGCGCATTCTCATTGTATTTTGTCTCGCCGCTCTATTGTGCATCCCTCCCTTGGCGAAGGCGCAAAGTGGATTCCCGCTTTGCTCTGAAACGGAGCTCGCCTATGTTGTGGCATTGCAAAGTGACTATGACGCGCTCGTCGACAGTTTAAGCGCTGGCGAAATCTCGCTGGATGCCGCGCTCACATACAGCGCTGCCCAAATCCAATGGCGCGAGGGCCTTTGGTCAGGTCTGCCACCCTGCGCCGAAGCCATTGATGTCGCCGTACTTATGAGCCATATCTCAAACGATTTTGGAGCCTTGGCGGCATTGAACTATGCCGGCGTCTTGCTGAGCATGAATCGTTACAAGGACAGGCTCCATTTTGACGGCAATCTGCGTGAGCGGCTGAATGCCTTGTTGGCGGAGATCGAAGCTCTAATTGAACTCGAAACGCGGCCAAACGAACCGGCGCCGGGCGAGCGTCAATTGGCGTCTTGCGCCGGGGAAGAAATCCAGGCTCTTCACGATGCATTGCGGAAGAATGAGGACTTGATTGTTTCCGCCATGGAAATCCGGTCGAGCGGTGCTCTGCTGGACTATATCGCCGACAAGCTCGCCTGGCGCGATCAGGTCTGGGGCGCATTGCCACCTTGTTCAGAGGCAGTCGAAATCGGTAAGCTGATGACTCAGGTCGCGAACGATTTCGCGAACGCGCTGGCCTACCGATATGCCGATGTGCCCAAGGACAAGAATCCATTTGACGGTACCTTGCAGAATGAACTCGTTCTATTGGGTGATTGGCTGGGCACGATGCTGGAGAAAGCGGGCGTTGAAGTTGATATCGCGGATGTTGAGGCGCGGCCGCTGGATCTGCAGCGCTGCTCGAAGAGCGCCGTCGCGGAAATGTTCGTTCGTCTATACGCTTTTGATGACCTGATAGAATTGGCTTTCGAAATTGAGACGTTCGGCGACTATTTCGATTTCATAGCTGCGCATATTGAGTGGCGCAATCAGCTGTTTTCGCAGATGCCGCTTTGCGCCGAGTCCGTCGCCGGCAGTATGCTGGTCGCCAACCTAGCGAGTGATTTCTCCGCCTTGTTCGCTCTCAGCTTCGCCGGGTTTGATTCTGAAGAAAACCCCTATTGGGATGCGGTGGAATCCAGCATGCCCTTAGTCCACGAAACCTTGGTGACATTCCCCACGTATGCCGAAGATGCGGTGGAGAAACCGGGCAGCGTAGACCGCTTGCCCTCATGTACAGCCGCGGAGCGGGATGAGATGGCCGCCACGGTAGAAGACAACAGGCACGCTTTCGCGCATCAAGCCAATAGCGAAATCGCGACCAAGGAGGATCTTCTGTCATTTAGCGACCTACAAAGGCGTTGGCGCGATCTCGCCCTGTCGCAACTGCCGCCTTGCCAGGAGGCAATACAGGCGGGCCTGCTGCTGATTCAACTCACCGGTGATACCGTCCCGATGGTCGCCTTGAAGCTATTCGCGGGCCTGCCCGTGGCGCGAAACCCCTATTGGGACGAAATTCGCCTCGCCAGGGAAGGGATTGCGGCGATCATCAAGGGTTCCGCAGGCGAGTGATTGCAAGCCATTGATAGCAAAACCTAGAGGGAAACGAAGCGACTGCCATGTATCGCGCCATCCTCTTCGACCTTGACGACACGCTCTTCAGCTTGCGCGGCTGTGAAGCGCAGGCGCTGCGGCGGACGCTTGAGTATGCCCGGCTGCTGAGCGCCATGCCGGCGAGCTACATCGAGTCTTACGCGACTATCAGCTCGGGCTATTGGGCCGCTCGTGCGACTGACGGCACGGAGACATACACCCGCGAAGATGTGGTCGAGTTGAGTTGGCGCGATTTCTTGTCTGCGCACGACTTGGACGCGAGCCGGTCAGCCGAATTGGCGCAGCGTTACTGGACCGAGTTCTGCCGCTCCCATGCGCTCAATCCTGGCGCGGAAGCAGTATTGCAGCGGCTGTCGTCAAGGTATCGGCTGGGCATGATCACGAACGGCTACAGCGATTCACAGCGCGGGCGGCTGGAAGCGGCGGGCTTGTTAGACCTTTTCGATCCGCTTCTGATCTCGGAAGAAGTCGGCGTGGCGAAACCCGATCTTCGCATCTTTCAGTTGGCGCTGAAGAAACTGGATCTGGATCCGGAAGAGGTCTTGTACGTTGGCGATTCGATCAGCCACGACCGCGAAGGCTGCCTGCGAGCGGGAATAGAGTTTTGTCACTATTGCCCGGACCACTTGGCAGTCGCCGAGTTGCCCGATGTGCGATACCGAATCGCTGATTTGTCCGATCTGATTTCGCTGCTGTTTCCTGACCTCACTCCGTGATCGTCACCTTGGACAAGCCCCGCGGTTTGTCCACCTCGTAGCCGCGAGCGAGCGCTTGCTGCATGGCGAAGATCTGACCGGGCATCACCGCCAGGATCGGGCTGAGCCATT
>WTGC01000192.1 GCA_011523705.1 Chloroflexota bacterium
GGTCCGCCTTTATCATTCCGGCCGTGCTTGGTGTTGGTTCATGGATGCAACACAATGCCACCCAGCTAAATAACGGCAGCTTCACAACCATTGGCACGTACAATTTGCTCTATTACCGCGCTGCTTCGGTGCTGTATCAGGCGACCGGGCAGGAGATTGACGCCGTCTATGCCCAACTGGCGAGGCGAATTGAAGAATCGCTCGGCAATGATACATCCGGCATAACGGCGAAATGGCGGCATTTTCACTATACGGGCAGCCAAGATTTACAGAGCGCAATGACGAAACTTGCCTTAGATGTATTTCTTGAGCATCCGATACATTATCTGCTTACCATTCCCGTCGGCCTTTATCGGATGCTTTTGCGCGTTTCGGGAATCCTCTTATGGCCCGGGTTCGTCTGGAATATCGCATTGCTGACGTTGGCCATTGTCGGGCTGGATCACCTGCGGCGTCAACGCGATTGGTCGTCCGTCGCCTTCCTCTGCCTGCCCTGCTTGTACTATTTGCTGGGGACGCTTCTCGTACAGACGAGCGGCATCGACACCCGCGCCCGCGTGATGATCACGCCCCTGCTGGCGGTGATGGCGGCTTACGGCGTCATGAGTCTTCTCAACCGGCGAAGAGCGCGGTCGGCGTCCCTTTCACCCCCGGCTGGTAGCTGAAGAGGCTGCCGGCAAGCGGATATTCCGCCAATTGCTCGTCCGACATGAAGGTGCTGGCGGAGGTGATGTAGAGTGTATCGAGCTCAGCGCCGGCGAAAGTGCAACTGGTTATGTTGAGCGCCGGCAGCGGCAGGACTTCCAGAATCTCGCCTTCGGGCGAATAACGCGTGAGGCGCGCGCCGCCAAAATGCGCCACCCAGATGCAGTCTTCGCTATCGACCGTCATGCCATCTGGCACGCCTTCGTCATCGCGCGTGAATTGAGTGAAGACGCGCTTGTTGCTTAGCGAGCCATCGGCGCCGATATCCAGCGCGTAGATGATCCGCTTGATGCTGTCGGTGTGGTATATGATCGTATTATCCAGGTTGAATGTGGGACCATTGCATATGATGTAGTCGGTATCGACCTGCTTGGCGCTGAGATCGGGGTCAAGGCGATAGAGCGAGCCGGTCTCCCCCGTTTGCTCGATGTCCATCGTGCCCGCCCAATAGCGCCCGCTCTTATCGACCTTGCCATCGTTGAAGCGGTTGCCGGGTCGGTCCGCTTCCGGCAATTGCACCGGTTGGGCGGAGAGCACGTCAAAGTCGATATAAGCGAAGCCGTCCGTGATCGTGCCGATGAAACCGCCATCCCGCCGCGGGTTCAGGCTGGTGACGGCAAAATCAAAGGTCCAGGTCGTTTTCGCGCCATCAGCCAAGGCATAGCGGTGGACTTTGTTGCTCATAATATCGACCCAGTAAACCGCGTTCTCCGCTTCCACCCAGACCGGTCCCTCGCCGAGGACCGCGCGAATCTCCCATACCAGTTTTACGTCGCTCATTTTCGTCTTCCTTTTATTTCACCACAGAGGCACAGAGGACACAGAGAAAAAGGATTGGCTGCGGCGCAGTCGTCTGCATGCGAAACGTCTTTACTCGATGCTCTCAGTGTACTCGGTGGAATTAACCTATACCAATAGCGTATTCTACCAGTTCGTCACCGAGCCGTCAGGTCGGCGCAGATGACGCAGTTCGCCCATTTCAAAGGGGTATTTGCTAAGCGCTTCGGCGTTCAATTCGATGCCCAAGCCGGGCGCTGTCGGCGGCAGCAGATAGCCATCTTCCCATTCCGGCTGGTTGCGCACGAGATCGGGCATGCTTTCGCCGGGGCGCCGCGGCAATTCTTGCACGGCGAAATTGGGCAGGGACAGGCACAAATGCAAGAAGGCGGACGTAGCAACCGGTCCAATCGGATTGTGCACGGCGAGGTCAATATAGTGTGTCTCGCAGGCGGCGGCGATCTTCTTGGCTTCGGTCAATCCGCCGCAGATGCAGAGGTCGACGCGGGCGTAGTCAATCAGCTCTTCTTCGACTACCTGGCGGAATTCCCACTTGGAATTGTATTGTTCTCCGGCCGCCAGCGGGACAGTCGTGCGGCTGCGCAAGACCCGATAAGACTGCGCGTTTTCCACCCGCAGCGGATCTTCGACGAAGTAAGGGCGGTATTTTTCGAATTCCTGGCAGAGCCAGATCGCGTCGGGAGGATCCAGCCGCGTATGCACATCGATCGCCAGTTTAACCTCATCGCCCAGCGCCAGCCTCAGCGCCTCGATCTCTTTGATGGCGCGGCGCACG
The DNA here is from genome assembly GCA_011523705.1 of Chloroflexota bacterium. Classification (GTDB taxonomy): domain Bacteria; phylum Chloroflexota; class Anaerolineae; order Aggregatilineales; family Phototrophicaceae; genus UBA6055. The sequence continues at coordinate 2,279 of WTGC01000192.1, forward strand.
GCAACGCCCGGCTCGAGGATGCCGCCAGCCTGATGCTCCAATCCCCAGCGCAGCACCTTCCAGCCTTCGTCCACTGAGCGCTGGCAGCATGCCACCAGTTCTTCGACGGTGTCGCCGACATTGTGATTGTAGGTGAGCACGCGGTCTCGGGCGCGGCCGCCCAGCAGTTGGTAGACGGGCACGCCCAGCGCCTTGCCCTTGATATCCCATAGGGCGATGTCTATCGCGGCGATGGCGGCGGTCAAGATGCGCTGCGCCGGGAAGAAGCCGCCACGAAACAGCAACTGCCAGAGGTGTTCGCTGCGGAAGGGGTCTTGCCCGATGAGCAGGGGTTTGAAATGCTCAATCGCGCCTTGGACGGCCAGCTCGCGCCCGGTGATGCCCGCTTCGCCCAAGCCGCTGATGCCTTCATCGGTTTCGACCACGACGAAGCAGAAGGTGCGCCATTCTTTGGCCAGATAAACTTTGACGTCGGTGATCGTCATGCTTTTCGCTCCTGTGGCAGTCAGCGCGCTAGTAGGTCAAACCGAATCCATGTGGATAGAGCGGCTCTTCCGAATCATGCGGCAGATCGGGCTTTTGCGCGCGGACGGCCTCCATTGACGAAGGCAGCTCGAAGGGCAATGTCGCGCTCGGCTGGAAGCGCCCAAAGATGATATCGAGCGCGGCGGCGTCGCTGGCGCCGAAGTTGGCGATCAAGCCCGCGCAAGCGGCCGCGATCTCCGGGATGACCGCCGGGCGTTCCAGGTAGATGTCAACGATTGTCGGCGTCCCCTCCATGATCGACAGCAATCGGCTAATCTCCGGTTCTTTGAAGTCGAGGTCGCCGGCGTGGAAAAAACTCTCCAGGAAGATGTTGTCGCGCGGCTCGAAGGGGGTCGCCAGGCGCAGGATGGCGCAATCGGCGGCTTCGGGCGAGTCGACCACGTCGCCGCATTGGGCAGCGATATCGGCGTCGATATTTTCCACATAGATCTTTGGTCGCCCGCGCAGCGGCAGCAGCCCGTCGTTCTTCAACAGGACGATGGACTTGCGCTGCGCCAGATCGCCAGCGGCGCGGAAGGCGGCGTTGCCGGCGATGTTCGCGGCGGCCGTTTCGTCGACGTAGCGATTCTCAAAGAGCCCGATGCGGAACTTGTCGCGCAGCAGGCGGCGGACACTGAGATCGAGGCGCTCTTCGCGGACTCGTCCTGCATCGACGAGGTCGACCAGCGCTTCGGCGCAATCTTCGCCGCCAAATTGATCAATGCCCGCTTCCAGGGACTTGATGATACGGTCGGCGAGGGACAGGTCTTCGACGCCCCAGGCGCGCGCCGGGAAGGGCTTGCCCATCATCTCCATATCGGTCAAGGTGCCCCAGTCGGTACAGACGACGCCATCGAATCCGTATTTCTCGCGCAGCAATCCGGTGATGATGCCTTTGCTGTAAGCGAAGCCGACTTCTTCATAGGCGGTGCCGACGGGCATGCTGTAGTAGGGCATGATCATGGCGGTGCCCGCTTCGATTGCCGCTTCAAAAGGCAGCAAATGATAATCGAAATTATCGCCTGGATAGACTTGTTCGCGTCCGTATTCGAAATGCGAATCTTCGCCGTCTTTCTGTGGTCCGCCGCCGGGGAAGTGCTTGGTCATGCAAGCGACGCTCTGGTCGCTGATTGCCGCGCCTTGAAAGCCGCGAATGTAGGCGGCTGTCAGCCGGGCAGCCAGGTGAGCGTCTTCGCCGAAGGTACCGTTGACGCGCGCCCAACGCGGCTCGGTCGCCAAATCCGCCATCGGGTGCAGAGCGGCGCGAATGCCGAGCGCGAGATACTCCTGCCGGGCGATATCGGCGAATGCTTCGACCAGCTCCTCATCGCCAATCGCCGCCAAGCCCGGTGGTTCGGGCCACTGGGAGAAGGCGGGCGTGGCGAAGAAAGCGCCAGGATTGCTGGAGAAGCCGTGACGCGGGTCGCTGGAGAGGGTGACGGGGATGCCGAGCCGGCTCGAAGCAGCGAGCGCCTGCAACTGGTTGACCCAGGCGGCTGTCTCTCGCGCCCCGCTGGCGCCGGCCAGCCCGAAATGATTGATATGTTTCCCCGTTAACTCGCCGAGAGAGGAGCGGCCAAAGAAGCGCATGTCGGCGTCAAACGCGCCATCGGGTGAGATAAAAGTCATCGGCTGGAACATCATGCCCGCTTTTTCTTCCACGGTCATGCGCGCGAGCAGGTCTTCGACGCGCTCGTCGATGGAACACGCGCGGTCTTGGTATGGCAATGCGTTGGGCATAGCGTTTGTCCTTGGAGACTCAATTCAGCCCGTACAGATCGGCGTATTTTTCCTCGAGGTAATCGAGCAAGGGCGCCGTGTTCAAGCCCTGGCCCGAGACGCGCGTCAGCAGCTCATCCGTGCTGTATGCGCGGCTATGTCGATAGATATTCTCCCTCAGCCATTCTAGCAGCGTCTGATAATCGCCCTCCGCCAGCTTCGCCGCCAGATCGGGCTTCTGTGCGTGAGCGGCCGCCAGCACTTGCGCCGCCATGATATTGCCGATGGTGTAGGTTGGGAAATTGCCGAAGCCGCCAAAAGACCAATGCACATCTTGCAAGACGCCGCGGCGATCATCAGGCGGGGTCAACCCGAGGTATTCCTGCATCTTTGCATTCCAGATCTCGGGCAGATCAGCAACCGAGACCGCGCCATCGAGAAGCGCCATCTCGATCTCGGTGCGCAGCATGATATGCAAGTTGTAAGTGACCTCGTCGGCCTCGACGCGGATCAGACTCGGACGCACGCGATTGACCGCCCGATAAAAGAATTCCGCATCGACCGCTGACATTTGCTGTGGGAATGCCGCCTGCAAGCGCCCGAAGTGACGCCCCCAGAATTCGCGGCTGCGCCCGATCTGATTCTCCCATAGACGCGAAGAGAATTCATGCGCGCCAGAGCTGGCGCCGCCGACGGCGTATTGCCCGACGAGATCGGCTGATAGCGCCGTTCGCGTGAGTTCGGGCGCGATGTTCTGTTCGTAGATGCCATGCCCCGCTTCGTGCAAGGCGGCGAAGAGCGACATCGGCAGATAGTTGGCGTCATAGCGGGTGGTGATGCGCACGTCATCGCGGGTGAAAGAAATCTCGAAGGGGTGCGGCGCAATATCCAGTCGACCGCGCTCGAAGTCGAATCCGATCATGGCGGTCAATTCCTGGCAAAGCGCCTTCTGCGTTGCGATGTCGTATTCCGCTTCCCACAAATCGACGGGCAGCGGCTCATCAACAGCGACGATGCGCTCCAGTAGGGGCAGGATCCCCGCCTTCAATTCGGCGAAGAGTCGCTCGAGGCGGGCGGCCGTCATGCCCGGTTCAAACTGCCCGACCAGCGCGTCAAAGGGATGGTCTTCGTAGCCGATCGCTTCCGCCAACTCGATGTTGAGCGCCAGCATCTGCTTCAGATAGGGTTTGAAGCTGGCGAAATCGCTATCTTCTCTCGCCTGCGTCCAGACCGCTTCCGACTCAGCGCCGAGCGCGGCCATGCGCCCGACCAGGTCGGCGGGAATGCGCCGCTGAATCTCGTAAGCCTCGCGGGTCTGCCGCAAGGCGCGCGCCTGATAGGAATCGGGGTTGACGCCCGCGCCCTCGGTTTCGGCGGCGTCCAGCAATCGCGCGGTTTCATCGCTGACGAAGATCGACTTGGCCATTTTGGTCAGGGTCGCCAATTGCCGGCCTCTGCTGGCGGCGCCGGCGGCGGGCATCATCGTGCGCATGTCCCACTTCAACGTGTTGAGAATGCAGAGCAGATCGTGGTATTCGGCGATATGCGCCGTCAGGTTCTCGTATGCGGTCATTAGGTTAGTCCTGGTCATCATCGTTGTGCTGTAGGGGCGTTTCGCTGAGACGCCCGCGTTGCCAGTTTTCAACTATATCGAGCGCATCGACCCGCCATCGACGCGCAGGGTTGCGCCGGTGATGTAACTCGCCGCGGGCGAGAGCAAGAAAGCGCCGGCCGCGCCGAAGTCGTCGATCGTGCCATAGCGCCCCAGCGGGATGCCGGCGATGGCGCGCGCTTTCACCTCGTCCATGCTGAGGCCAGTCTTCTCCGAAGTGACGGCATCCAACTGCGCCACACGGTCGGTGTCGATGCGCCCCGGTATCAGATTGTTGAGGCGGATGCCATCGCCCGCCAGCTCATCAGCCAGCGTCTTGACCATGCCAGCCACGCCAGCGCGCATGACCGTGGACAAGCCCAGGCGCGGGCTGGGCTCTTTGATCGAACTCGAAGTGACCGTCAGTATCGATCCGCCAGCGCTCATGTGCGGAACCGTCATGCGGATCATGCGAAAGCTGCTGAGCAGGGTGAGCTCGAAGGCAGCCTGGAAATCATCGTCGCTCGCTTCGCTCA
>WTGC01000047.1 GCA_011523705.1 Chloroflexota bacterium
CGTAGACACTGACCCGCCGGGGAAGGGGTTTGGGGATGGGGGCATGGCCACCATTACAGTGAAACGCAATCCGGGCATCCCGCTCGATATGGCCTGGGTCCGCGCGACCACGGTCAACCGCAGCGCGACGCAGCGACGGGCCGCCACCATTATTACGCGGCGCAACGTCAAAAAGGAATGGCAAGCGGCTTGGCTGCTGCGGGCGATCACCATGATCGACCTGACGACCCTGGCCGGCGATGATACGCCGGGCAAGGTGACGCGCTTATGCGCCAAGGCGCGAATGCCATTGCGTCAAGATCTCATCGACGCGCTGGATGTGGAATCGCTGGATATCACGGTTGGCGCCGTCTGCGTCTATCACCAGCGGGTCAAGGACGCGATCGCCGCCCTGCGCGGCAGCGGCATACCAGTGGCGGCTGTTTCTACCGGCTTCCCCGCCGGGCTCAATCCTTATGCCCAACGGATCGAAGAAATCCATCAGTCGGTCGAGGCGGGCGCTGACGAGATCGATATCGTCATCTCGCGCGAGCATGTGCTGCGGGGAAATTGGGCGGCGCTGCATGATGAAGTCTGCGAAATGCGGCGCGCCTGCGGAGACGCCCACATGAAGGCGATCCTGGCGACCGGGGAGCTCGGTCCGCTATGGCAGGTAGCGCGGGCGAGCAAAGTCTGCATGATGGCGGGCGCCGACTTCATCAAGACCAGCACCGGCAAAGAATCGGTCAACGCCACCCTGGAAGTCGGCTTGACAATGGTGCGGGAGATCCGCGCCTACCAACAGATGACCGGCTACAAAGTGGGCTTCAAGCCGGCCGGCGGCATCCGCAGCGCCAAAGACGCGCTCAACTGGCTGATCCTCATCAAAGAAGAGCTGGGCGATGATTGGCTGCGCAGTCAGCTTTTCCGCTTCGGCGCTTCAGGCTTGCTCACCGACATCGAGCGGCAGCTCTCCCACCACGTCAGCGGGCGCTACGCCGCGCGCCACCACATGCCGATGGCGTAAGTCATAACCTACTGACCCAGTCACAAATACATTAGTTGGTCAGATTATCTATATTCTTGTAGGTAATGCCTGTACAAATGCGCCACAATACGTTATCGTCTCCTGACTGAAAATGAAGTTTGAAAGAGGCAATATTGTGTAAAGATCGCGGCGCCGAATCTTTTGCAACTGTCACATAAAGTATTAGGTTATAGGTCGGGAGAACAATGATGAAACCAGTAAGACGCCTTTTTGACGTCACAATCTGTTGTTTATTGCTGCTGGTGCTGACTGGCACGGTTGGCGCCCAGTCCATGAACAAGATGGACAGCATGGAAAAGATGGACGACGACATGTCGATGAAGAAGATGCCGACCTGTACCATGCTGCACAGCAGCATCATGGTCAGCAGCGATACGCCAGGCGTGCAGTGCCAACAAGTCAGCGAAGGCGCTATCGGCAATGAAGCGGTCATCAATGCGATGCCGATGAACGCCGTCGATGTCTGGGGTCCAAGCAATGTCGTCGCCGAGGTTTGCTTCGAGGGTGCCGGCTCGATCACATTCCTCGATGCCATGTACTCGCCGCGCCAGCAAATGGCGCTCGAATACGGCATGAAAGACGGCATGACTTGTACAACCATATCGGGGCCTGGCACCGTCGTCTTGCTGCCGAGCATGATGATGGACGACGAGGACGATATGGACGCCATGGACAAGATGGATGACATTGAGTCCATGGACGCCATGGACGACACGATGACCATGGACGCCATGGACGACACGATGACCATGGACGCCATGGACGAGATGGATACAATGGACGGCATGGACGACATGGATGGCATGGACAAGATGGACGGCATGGATGACATGGACAAGATGGACGACATGAGCATGGAATACGCCATGATGAAAGATTCCATGGATGCCATGACCACGCTGGAAGGCTGTGAAATCACCGCGCGATACAACCTCAATTTCCGCGATGAACCGGGCGGGAAATGGATCGGCATCGTAGCGGGCGGCATGACCAAGGGAGCAATCGCGCGGACGCCGAATTGGTTCAAGGTCGAACAGAACGAAGTCGAAGGCTGGATAAGCGCGCACTTCGTTCTGAGCGACGGCGACTGCGGCTAACGTATCGCCTGATAATTCGGGGGCATCGGCAGGTGTCCCCTCGCCCTCGACCTTTGCGCGATTAGCCGTCCAAAACTATAATCTCCACCAATAATCTACCCCACCAACTGCGCTACGGCTCATGCTGACCTTGCGGGACGCGCTTCAATTGCCGATATTGGAAAACGCGAAAGTCGTCGCTGGCACGGACGGGCTCGATCGGCCGATTCGTTGGGTCTACAATGCTGGCGCGCCAAACGCGGCCGACTGGCTGCACGGCGGCGAGCTGGTGCTGACGGCCGTTTACAACATGCCGGAATCAGCCGCGGAGCAGGGCGAATACCTGCGCCAACTGGCGGACAAGGGCATCGTCGCGCTCGTCATCACCATCGGCATGCTCGTCGACGAGATCCCCGATTACCTGCGCGCCATCGGAGACGAGCTCGGTCTGCCGCTGATTGAGCTGCCTTATCAGACGCGTTTTGTCGACATCGCCAAAGTCATCAACGAACGAATCTCAGAAGAGAATCTGGACACGCTCAGTCGCGCGCTATCGATTCAGCAGCGGCTCTCGCGCCTGGTGCTGGAAGGCGGCGGATTCCCGGAATTGGCAGAAATGCTGGCTGGCCAGGTTGGGCATTCTATCAGTATAGAAAACGATCGTTTTGAAGCGATCGCCAACAAAAATATCGCCGAGGTCGATTCCGCGCGGCGCTATACGATTGAGCGTGGCCGCACCAATCCAGAGTTGATCGCGGCGCTGGAGGTCGAATACCTGCCCAAGATTCGCGATAGTTTGCGGCCCGTGCAATTGCCGGTCATGCCCGAGCTGGGATTGGAGATGGAGCGGCTGCTGGCGCCGATCGTGGTGCATGGGGAAATCTACGGCTATATCTGGATCATCGCCGATGTGCACGCGCTGTCGCCTATCGATATGATGGCGATTGAGATCGGCGCGACCGTGGCCGCGCTGTTGATGCTTTATCAAGAGTCGCTGCAAACGGCGGAAGCCTCGCTGAAGGGCAGCTTCATGGCGCAGTTGATCGAAGGCGATGGCAGGCGCCAGACCATCCTCAGCGATCAGGCGCTGCGCTACGGCCTTGATTTGCGCCTGCCCTATCGCATGCTCCTGGTCAGCATCGAAAATGGCCAGCCGCCGACATCCACCCGCGCCTACCGCATCATTAATCAGGTCCTCGCTCAATGTGAAGCGCAGGCGGTCGCGGCGCAGTTCGCCGGGCAAGTGGCGATTTTGGCGCAGGCTGATCAAGACGCGTTGGCGCTGGCTCGCGCGCTGATCGAAGGCTTGGAGAGTGGCGTGGCGATCGGCATCAGCAGCGCGATGACCGGACCCGATAAAGTGGGCGGCGCCCATCAACAGTGCAACGAAACGCTGGATATTGCCCAGCGGGTGAACAGCCCGCAACGGGTGCATCACTTTGACAATCTGGGTTACATCCACACGCTCTATCACGCGGGACCGGCTAGCCTGGCGCAGAATCCGCAAGTACCGATCCTGCGTCAACTGCTCAACGAGCGACAGGCGGACTTGTTCAAGACGCTGGAGACTTATCTGGACGCCGGCGGAAACAGCGTGCAAACGGCGGAAACGCTGCATATCCATCGCAGTACGCTGAATTATCGGCTGGCGCGGATCAAAGATATCTGCAATGTTGACCTGTCGTCGGCAAATACGCGGCTTAACTTGCAGATCGCGCTGAAGCTGATGCGCCTGTTTGACGATCTTGGGGACAGCTAGCCCGCCGACTTGGCGACCGCGATCGCAATCGCCATCGTGTCGCTGTGGCTCAAACTGATGTCCCAATCGGTCAATCCCATTTCTTCCGCGAGCGCTTTCGCCCGGCCATGGAGCGCGAGTCGGGGTCTTCGTTCCTCTGCCGAGCGAATCTCGACATCCACCCAGCGAATGTCGCCGATGCCGGTGCCCAAGGCTTTGGCGACCGCCTCTTTGGCCGCGAAACGCGCAGCCAAACGATAAGGCTTGTCCGCGCAGTCCTGACGCTCGCCCGGTGTAAAAAAGCGATTCAGGAAGCGTTCTCCGCTCCGCTCAATGCCGGCGGCGATTCGCTCGCATTCAATCATGTCAACGCCACAGCGTATCATCGTATCTTTGGCGGCTTCTTTCCGCCGTACAGTCCAACGCGCCCAGCAGCGCGGCGCCGCCATGATGGTACAGTTTCCGCCGCGCCTGTACAATGGTCTGCGAGACGAGCGCGAAGAGGACAACACATGGCGAGCCTGCGTTTTCGCTTGCGGCAGCAATACTGGCGCTGGACGGCGCCCGGCAAGATCAACGCCTATCTGCGCGATGCTTCCAGGCCCAAGATTCAGATCGGCGCTGGCTATAATTTGCTCAGCGGCTGGCTGAATACGACGCTTTATCCCCTTGCGCCCGGCGCTGTGTTCCTGGACGCCAGCCAGCCCTTCCCGATTCCGTCTGCCGCCTTTGACTACATCTTCAGCGAGCACGTGATCGAGCATATCGAATTTGAAGAAGCGGCGACCATGCTCAGCGAAAGCGCGCGGATCCTCAAGAGCGGCGGCCGCATTCGCCTGGCGACGCCCGATCTGGCGCAGATCATCGCCGTCTATGCGCAGCCGGACGAGCCGGCGCAACGCGATTACATCCGCTGGATCATGGACCGATTTCGCCCACAAGTGGGCGCGTACAATCCGGCGCAGGTCATCAACCAGTCTTTTCATGGCTGGCGGCATAAATTCATTTATGATGAGCCGACGCTGGTCAAAGCGCTGGAAGGAGCCGGCTTCACGGCGGTGACGCGAGTCGAGCCCGGTCAAAGCGGCGATGAGAACTTGCGCGGCATTGAACAGCACGGTGAATACGTGGGCAGCGACGCGGCCATGCGCTACGAGACCATGGTCTTTGAAGCGGTGAAGCCCTAAGCCCGGTCGACCCAAGAAACCGCGCATGCGACTCGAAAGAATTCAATGCGCAAAATTGGCTGTGCAATTGTTCGCGATTATCGGCTAAGATATCAGCTTTGATACAGGTTTCCGAGTTGATTGTGGTGGTTGAAGCTTATGCCCATTTATACTTATCGCCGTGAGGACGGTTCGACCTTCGACATTCGGCAGCGTTTTCTCGATAGTCCGCTGGAGGCTTGCCCAAGCACTGGCCAGGCGGTCAGCCGCGTCATCCAACCGGCCGGCATCATCTTCAAGGGCAGCGGCTTCTACGTCAACGATAACAATAAGGCGAAGAATCCCGCCAAGCCGGCGGGCGAAAACGGCAAGGGCGAAACCGCCAAAGCCGGCGATAAGAAGGCGGCCAAGGCGGAAAGCAAAAGCGATAGCCCAGCCTCCAAGAAAGAAAAGGCGCCCGCCTCCTAGTGAGTGTGGCAGCGCGGCACGGCTGATGTAGCGCTCGATTGGATCTTTGACATGAGACTCTATTTCGTTCGACATGGCATCGCGGAAGATCTGGCGACCAGCGACTTCGACCGCGAGTTGACCAAACGGGGCCGCCGCCGCGTCGCGAATTCAGCAAAAGTGATGAAGCGCCTGGGCATTAAACCAAGCCAGATTTACAGCAGCCCGCGATTGCGCGCGCGCCAGACGGCTGAGATCGTCGCCGATGCGCTCGGTCGGGGCGTGACGCTCTCCGAAGCGGTCAATTTCGGCTTCGACCGCGCTGATGTCCGCCGGCTGACCAGAAACTTGAGCGCCGACGATGAGGTCATGTTTGTCGGACATAATCCGGATATGAGCATTCTCGTGAGCGAGATCACCGGCGTTGACCTGTCAATGAAGAAGGGCGGCTTGGCGCGGGTCGATGTCATCGGTCGCGCGGTGGACGAAGGCGAGCTCGTCTGGCTGATCGCGCCCAAAGTCTTTGACGCGCTGCAAGACAGTGCGAAACCGGCGGCAGCAACAAGCGGCGGCAAGCTCTCCACCCCGGCGCAGAAGCTGCCGGCGACCGCACAACCCCTGCACAATCTCATCAAGCATCGTTGGAGCCCGGTGGGTTTTAATCGCGAGCGCGATATCGATCGGGAGACGCTGCTGAGCATTCTGGAAGCGGCGCGCTGGGCGGCTTCGTCGGCAAACTTGCAGCCTTGGCGCTTCATCGTCGCGCCCCGCAGCGATGCGGCTGAATTTCAAAAGGCGCTGTCCGTCCTCAAAGAGGGCAATCAGACCTGGGCTCAGTACGCCGCCCTGTTGATCATCGCGGTTGCGCACCGCTATCCGAAACCCGATTATCGTCACGCTTACGCCAGTCACGATCTGGGGCTGGCCGTTGGCCAGATGGTCATGCAGGCGCTGGATCATGGCGTTTACGCCCATCAGATGGCTGGCATCTACCCGGAAAAAGCGCGCGAGACCTATCAGATACCAAGCGAATTTGAACCCTTTACCGCAATCGCCCTGGGCTACCGCAGCGAGGGCTTGGACCACCTTGGCGAGAGCCAGCGCGAGCGCGAGGCGGCGCCTCGGCAGCGAAAGGCATTAAGCGAAATCGTCTTCACTGGCAGCTGGGCGCGGCCAGCCGCCTTCCTCAGCGCAGGCAAGGCATAAATGGCGCGCATTCTCATCACGGGCGGCGCGGGATTCCTCGGCATCAACCTCTGCCGATATCTGCTGGCAAGGGGGCAGGACGTCGTCACACTCGATATCGCCGATTTCGATTATCCCGAGCGCGAACAGATTGAGGAGATCCGCGGCGATATCCGCGACCGCGCCGTCGTGGATGACGCGATGACGGATGTCGACATAGTGGTGCACGCGGCCGCCGCCCTGCCGCTCTATTCGCCGGAAGAAATCCACACGACCGATATCGATGGCACGCGAAACGTCATCGACTCCGCGCGGCAGACCCGCGTGAAACGATTCATTCACGTTTCGTCGACGGCTGTGTATGGACTGCCCGAGCGGCAGCCATCGCGGGAAGACGATCCGCGCATCGGCGTCGGCGCCTATGGCGAAGCGAAGGTGGCGGCGGAAGACATTTGCTTCGCCTATCGCGAACAGGGCATGATCGTCCCGGTGATTCGGCCGAAGTCCTTCGTCGGTCCGGAGCGATTGGGCGTCTTCGCCCTGCTCTATGATTGGGCGCAGGACGGGCGCGGCTTCCCCATGTTGGGCGACGGCAGCAACCGCTATCAGCTGTTGGATGTGGAAGATCTCTGCGACGCCATCCATCTTTGCTGTACTCTCGAAGTCGACGCGGTCAATGACACCTTTAATATCGGCGCCGCGGAATTCACCACTATGGGCGAGGATTATCAAGCGGTGCTGGATTACGCGGGTTACGGAAAGACAGTCACGCCATTGCCGGCCGAGCCGGCCATTTGGCTGCTGCGCGCGCTGGAAGCGTTGAATCTCTCGCCCTTGTATAAATGGGTGTATGAGACGGCCGCGAAAGATTCTTATGTGTCGATTGAACACGCGAAAGCGCAGCTCGGTTTCCAGCCCAAATTCTCCAATGTAGACGCCTTGCTTCGCAACTATCAATGGTATTTGGACAATCAGAGAGCCATTCGGAATGCGTCTGGCGTATCGCATCGCGTGCCATGGAGCCAGGGTATCCTGCGGCTGGCCAAGCAATTCTTCTAAGCGTCAGCCGCTCTTGAATCTGATCGGGACGACTTCAAAAATGTAGACCGGTCATGCATGACTTGAAGAAGGGCGGCATTGCCGTCATTGATTTTGGCTCACAGTACACCCAGCTGATCGCTCGGCGCATCCGCGAGTTGGGCGTCTATTCCGAAGTCTACGCGCATGATAGCGGCGCTGAGCATCTCAACCGGCACGAGCCCTCTGGCTACATTCTTTCCGGCGGACCCAGCAGCGTCTACGAAGCGGGCGCGCCCCAACTGCCCGCATTCCTGCTGGAGAGCAAACGCCCTGTCCTCGGCATCTGTTATGGCATGCAGCTATTGATCGCGGCTTTGGGCGGCGAAGTTGCGGCCGCCCCCGAAAGAGAATATGGACCGGCCAGCATCACGCATCAGCCGCTCAGCCCGCTCTTTGACGGTCTGGCGCCGGAGCTTCAGGTCTGGATGTCGCATGGCGATCGCATTGAATCGCTCCCGCCCGGCTTCCGCATGCTGGCGCACTCGGACAATTCGCCACTGGCAGCCATCGGCCAGCTGGAGCGCCATCGATATGGCTTGCAATTCCATCCGGAGGTGCGGCACAGCCCAAGCGGACGCGCCATACTTGGCAATTTTCTATTCAAGATTTGCCGCTGCCGGCGCAAATGGAGCGCGGCCGCCTTCATCGACGAAGCGGTAGAAGACATTCGGAAGCAAGTCGGCGGCGAGCGAGTTCTGCTTGCTTTAAGCGGCGGCGTCGATTCAGCTGTGGCCGGCGCGCTGATTCATCGCGCAATAGGCGACCGCTTGACCTGCATATTTGTCGATCACGGGATGCTGCGCCGGGGTGAAGCGGAACAGGTCGTCCAGGTATTTCGACAAGAACAGGGCATGAGGCTCATCGCAGTGAATGCGGTCGAAGAGTTTTTGACGGCGCTGTCTAGCGTCACGGAACCGGAAGCCAAGCGCAAGTTGATCGGCCGGCTTTTTGTCGACCGCTTCAATGAGGAAGCGCGCAAGCTGCGGGCGATTCGCTTCCTCGCGCAAGGCACGATCTACCCCGATGTCATCGAGAGCGCGGCCGACAGCGCGGCGGCGCATACGATCAAATCACATCACAATGTGGGCGGTTTGCCACCGGATCTAGATTTCGAATTGCTCGAGCCGCTGCGGGATCTGTTCAAGGACGAGGTGCGCAAGATCGGCGAAGCGCTCGGCTTGCCAGCGTCCATCGTTTGGCGGCAGCCTTTCCCCGGTCCCGGTCTGGCGATTCGCTGCCTGGGCGAGCTCAGCTGGGAGCGGCTGGAGAAGCTGCGCGCCGCTGACGCCGTTTTTACCAGCGAGCTGGCGGCGGCCGACTTGCTGCGCGAAGGCACGGCGCAGAGCTTCGCCGTGCTGCTGCCGGTCAAGAGCGTGGGCGTGATGGGCGACAAACGCAGCTACGAAGAGGTTCTGATATTGCGTTCTGTCACCACCGACGACTTCATGACCGCCGACTGGGCGCGCCTGCCCTACGACCTGCTGGCTCGGGTCAGCGCGCGCATCGTCAACGAAGTGCCCGGCATCAACCGCGTCGCCTACGACATCACAAGCAAGCCGCCCGGCACCATCGAGTGGGAGTGAGAGCGAGATGGTTGTCCTCTGAGGCGAAAGCGTCTATAAAATAAGGTGGATTCATCGCCCGGAAGGAAGAGCCATGCCAGCAGCCTATGTCTTGATCCATCTCAATATGTCGGTCGATTTTGCCGATTCCCTGCGTGACATCCGCGCCGTTGATGGCGTGCTGCGCGCCGATCTCGTCGTTGGCCCAGACGACTGTATCGCCTTCGTCGAATCCGAAGATATTACACAGTTGATGAACACGATTCGCGCAATCCGCAGCGTCAACGGCGTGGGGAAGACCGATACGCGTTCCATAGCGGAAATGTAATCGCTTGATTCGATCCCGGCGCGCCGCTCTTTTGCTGGTCTTTTGCCTGTCAATCTTAATGGCGGTCACCGCCTGCGCCCCGCTTGTCCCCGCCACCGTGCCGCCGCATATCATGAATACGCCGGGCGCTCCCGTTGTCGTCACGGACAAGCTGTTTGACGCTGGCGACTTCCGGCTGGAGTTTCCGCGAGCCTGGTCCGTCGTCATCACAAGCCAAGCCTACTATGGCCAAATTCATGTGAATTTCGTGGCGCCCGATGGCGGTACGGTCTTCATTCAACAAGTCGACGCGATAGACCCGTCGAATGGCGAGCACAAGATTCTCTCGAATGGCGTCATCCTCAAGCTGTCTGTGGAAGCGGCCGCCGAGCCATCCGCCGGCTTTGCCGAACAGGCGCGACAGCTAATCTCATCAATTCGCAGCTGACAAACTCGTCCTCGTCGTAAGACTGGCCGAGGCGATTTCGCTCGGGCTTTACACGACCCCTGGATTTGATGCTAACCTGTTTCCTACCATATCTCAACCTGATTACAAGCGAGTTATGAGACTTCGGGAATCATTTATGTGTTTATGATACGTAAGTCTTTCCATTGTCTCATTTCCAAGTCATTGAAGAATGGCTGTAAATGATTCAACCGTTGATTTCCAGCGCATGACTTCCTCAAGCATTGCGCAAAGGACCGTCATTGGTCGAGTTGCTTGATATCGCTTGCATTGCGGACATTCCATGGGATCGGCAGCCACCGCTGTTTTGAAATTCGTATTCTATCGCTGGCATAAGATTGTATACTCACAGTCGAGCGGCGAGCCTGCGCTTCGCGCCATGCGCTGCTTTTCTCGCCTTCCCGGAACTCGCGAGCGCATGGTTGTTGCACAATTTGTAATACTTGATATAAACTAACTTGCGACTTAATCTCAATCTTGTACAAATTTTATCGGCATAGTCTTTGGATGAAGCGAAACCTTACGCAATTCGCGAAATTAGAATCCTATTGACCAGATTCAGGAGCGGATGTTGATGGCGGAAACGATACTAATCATCGACGGTGAAAAGCCAGCCGTGGAAGTGATTTCCCTGCTTCTAAAGGAACGCGGGTTTAAAGTTTACGACGCGCCAGACGCCCAGACCGGGTTGCGCATGGCTTATAGGCAGCAGCCGGATCTTGTTCTGCTGGAAGCTGTCTTGCCGGATCGGGACGGGTGGGATATATGTCGGCAACTGCGCGACCTTTCCGATATGCCGATCATATTCCTCAGCGTCAGAAAGGACAAGAATGATGTGATAAGGGGCTTGGAGGCTGGCGCTGATGATTATATCGCCAAGCCATTTGATGATGATGAATTAGTCGCGCGTATCAAGGCGCGATTGCGGCGCTCGCCCAAAACCACGCTCCGCGAAGAATACGTATTCAACAACGGAGACTTTCGAATCAATTTCATGAATCGGGAAGTTTGGATACGCAACAGGCTTATGCACTTGACGCCCAAGGAATTCAACTTGCTGGCTGTGCTCGTGCGGAACTCCGGACGAGTCGTATCGCGTCGGGAGTTGGTCACCGAAGCCTGGGGCGACGAGTATGGTGATGCCATCGAAAGTCTGAAACTCTACATTCATTACTTGCGGCAAAAGCTCGAGACCAATCCACAGCAACCGGAATACATTCTGACTTCGCGCGGCGTCGGCTATCGCTTCATGCAGCGCTGAAGCAGAGGCCTACAACAGCGACCGCAATAAAGCGTCCGTTTGCGCCACCATCCTATCGAGGCGAAACCGCTCCAGCCCAGCTTGTGAGTTTGCCGCCAGTTCCTCTCGCCGATCAAGCAGATCCATGATGCCGCGCTGCAGCCCCTCGGTGTCGCCGAATGGCATGAGCAACCCATTGACGCCGTGTTGGACGACTTCCGGATTGCCGCCGATGTCGCTTGCCAGCACCGGTGTACCTAGAGTTAGACTCTCCAACAGCGTATGGGACAAGCCTTCATAGCCGCTGTAAAGCGCCAGTCCTTCGGCGGCGCGAATCAGTCGATGCACATTCTTTCTTGCCATTTGCCCTTTGAAAATGACCCGGCCGCCGAGCGGCGCAGCCAACTGAGCCAGGCGCGGACGATCAGGACCATCGCCGACGACGACTAGGCGCAAATCTGGCAACTGGCGCAATGCCTCGATCAAGTGATCAATGCCTTTCCAGCGCTGCAGTCGAGCGACTGTGATCAGGGTCGGGCGGTCGTCCCAATTCAACTGGGAGCGAATCTCGGCGCTCGTCTCCTCGAGCGGCTCTGTTGACGGCAGCGCATTGTAAATCACATGCGCCTTATCTTCCTCGACGCCCCAGCCGAGCGCCATGCGCTTGAGATACTGGCTCGGCACGATCACCGCATCCATCGCCCGAATCTGCCGCGAGCGCGATGCCTTCTGCCAGCGCACGCGCCAATCGCCAGCGCAGGCCTGAAAATCATCAATGCCCAGATCAGCCGGAATCCAGCCGCGGCGGATGCAGCGCTCCCAAGCTTGATCGCCGACAACTTTGATCACGCGAGGCTTGTCCCGGCCGCCCCAAAGTGGCAGATCGATCGTGTGGGCGTAAACCAAATCCGCCCAAGCCAAATGCCGCCTTGACGCGAGCGCGTATCGCGCCTGGCGAATCGGGTATGACTCGCGGGGCACGCGCGTCACCGGGTAGGCAACCTCGGCGGACGCGGGCTCGCCAAAGGTCAGCACCTGCGGCTGCCAGCCCCGCGCTTGTAGCGCCGGCAAAATGGTCTTGAGATAGGTCGCCGGTCCGCCCGGTTCGGGATGGAAGATACCGCTGGCCACGAATAGCTTCGGCAAGGTCGCCTCCCGCTAGCTGAGCCGACCGCGAATCAAGATATGCCGGTTGAGGAAGGTGGCGCCCTCGCTGCCCCAAGCTTGCGGATCCATCCATTCGCGGGCGATCGGCGGCGCGTCCCGCAGCATTTGGATCAGCTTGGCAATGGTGGCGTCGTCGTTGCCTTGCCGCCGCGCCCAGGGGATAAAGTCGTGCCGTTTGCGATATTGCTCGCTGTGCTCGATCGCAAAGCCGGCGCGCTCGAAGATCTCCAGCCATTCGCTGTCGTCAAAGGCGCGGTGGTGGCTGGGATCGCGCAGACGCTCAAAGCCATCGACCAGGCGAGCCGCCTCGGGATCGCGCGGCAGCACTTGATCTTGCAGCATAAAAATGCCCGCCGGCTTCAGAACGCGCGCGCACTCACTCACAAAGCGCGGCGCATCGGGGAAATGATGAGGCGCGATGCGACAAGTGACCAGGTCAAAGCGGTCGTCTTCAAAGGGCAGGTTTTCCGCGTCCGCTTGCTCGAAGCTGACGTTGTCGACGCCCCGCTCCTCGACGATGAAGCGCCTCGCTTTCTCCAGCATGCGCGGCGTGAGATCGCTGGCGATGACATGGGCGACATGCGGCGCGAATTTCAAAGCCGTGTGGCCGCCGCCGGTGGCGATATCGAGCGCCCGCCAATGAGATTGCGGCTGGACGATCGCCAGCAGACGATCCAGATCCGAGCCGTGGGCGTGGGTCTCGCTGGTGACGTAACCATCGGCGAAGCGCGTGTAGCGCTCTTTCGACAAGGCTTTTGAGTCGGCTGAATCGGTCATGCAATAATCTCCAGATATCGCGCCGGTCGCCCGGAAACTCGCTTGGGATCGTTCTCACCGGCGACCGGCTGATGAGCGTGTCCGAAGAGCAAAGACAGTGCCCTTGGTTCGCTTAAAACCTATCTTACAAGACATTGACCGCTGCAACAGCCTTCGCTCATATTCGCGCCATTATTCCGCACGGCGCCACTCTTTGCTGCTAATTCCCGGTTATCTGCGATTACCTGTTACAATGTCCGCCACTAGGACCAGGTGAAATAGATATTCCTGAGAGGCCACAATGTCTGAAAAACGCACAATCCAAAAGGAAGACCTGTTCGAGCTTCGCTTCCTCAACGGCGGCGCCCTGTCTCCCGACGGCGAGCGCGTCGCTTTCTGCGTCAACAAAATCGACGTGGATGCTGACAAAGAATACAGCACGATGTTTCTGCTCGACATCGCCGCGGGCGCGACGCGCCAGATGACCAATGGCAAAGCGATGGACCGGGGTCCGCAGTGGTCGCCCGACGGCAAATCGCTCTCCTTCATCTCCGACCGCAGCGGAAAAACGCAACTCTACATCTTGCCCGTCGATGGCGGGGAAGCGCGCGAGTTGACGCGATTCCAGCGCGGGATTGGCGATGGCATCGCCTGGTCGCCAGACGGCGGCAAAATCGCCTTCAGCGCCGCCCCCGACGCGGCCGCGCCCGACCTGCGCAAAATGCCGTATCGCCTCGACCGCACGGTATACCGCTTTGATGGCATCGGCTATCTCGATGATGCGGTTCAGGATATCTACGTGATTGACTTGGACACGGGCGCCATCGCGCAACTGACCAATGATCGGGGCAATAACTGCAATCCGCGCTGGTCGCCTGATGGGAGCCTCATACTGTACGACGCCAATATGCGCTTCGATAATACGCGCGCTATGTCGCCCGACTTGAAACTGGTCGATTTAGACGGGCGCCAGACCTTGCTTCTGGAAGACTGGGCGAGCGTCGAAAACGCCAATTTCACGGTTGACGGCGCGCGGATCGTCTTTGTCGGCCGACCCGACGATGGCAAGCCGATCGGCACCAAGTCGGATGTCTACGCGCTTGATATCGCTACCGGAAACGTCGAATGCCGCAGCGCCGCGCTGGATGTCGGCGTCGGCGGTTATCTGATCATGGATATGCCACTCGGCAATCTGAAGCTATGGAATATGCTGATGTCTGAAGATGGCGAAGCGGCTTTCGCGATGGTGCAGCGCGGCGGGACCGACCACATTTACCGGATTGCGCTAAACGGAGCGGAAGATTGCCAGCCGGTGACCGACGGCGATTGCGCGGTCTTTCCCATGAGCCTGCGCGGCTCGCAATTGCTCTACGCGCGTACCGATCTGAATTCGCCACCCGACGTTCATCTCGCCGACCTGTCAGACGGATCCACACGCCAGCTGACAGCGCTCAACGCCGATTGCCTGGGCGCTATCGCAATGCCGGAAAGCGAGCGCCTGCTATGGGATAGCGTGGATGGCGTGGAAGTCGAGGGCTGGTTCATGAAGCCGGCTATTGGCGCAGCGCCCTACCCGACGATCCTTTATATCCATGGCGGACCCAACGCCGCCTACGGGTACGGCTTTCAATTCGATTTTCAGATGCTGGCCGGCGCCGGCTATGGCGTGCTCTTCCTCAATCATCGCGCATCGACGGGCTATGGCGACAGCTTCTCCACCGCGATCAAAGGCGATTGGGGCAATCTCGATTACCAGGATTTGATGAGCGGCGTCGACTGCGCCATCGAGCGCGGCTTGGCTGATGCCGAGCGCCTCGGCGTCTGCGGCACGTCTGGCGGCGGCAATCTCTCCTGCTGGATCATCGGGCAGACCGACCGTTTCAAAGCCGCGATTCCGCACAATCCGGTCGCCAACTGGCGCAGCTTTTACGGCACCAGCGATATCGGCATCTGGTTCAGCGTTGAGCAACTCGGCGGGCACCCGCATGAGATACCCGAGGTCTACGAACGCTGCTCGCCGATCACCTACGCTCATCGCTGTCGGACGCCCACGTTGATGGTGCAATGCGAGATCGACTGGCGCTGCCCGGCTGAGCAGTCGGAGCAATTCTACACCGTGCTCAAAGCGAATGGCTGCGTCGTCGAGATGCTGCGACAGCCAGGCGGCTATCACGGCGGCTCAACCAGCGGCGCCGTGAACCTGCGGCGAGCGCACAATGACGCCATGCTCGCTTGGTTCGCCCGCTATGTCTTAGGGGAATGATTCGGCTTCCATTTCAGGGTCTTGAGCAGACGCCGATCCAGCTCGTCCAGGCGCGCCGGACCCAAGCGCTGCAATTCGGCGCGCACGGCGGTGGAATCCCGCCGCAGAGCGTCGACATCAAGGCCCTTGCAGCGATCGGGCAGCAGCCTCAGCCACTGTACGCTGCGCTGCAGCATTTTCAGCGCGCCGCGATAATTGCCGCCTTCGATCTGGTAATAGGCGACGCCCACCTGCAAGATGCCGCGATAGAGGTCGCGGACGGGTCCGGCGGTATTGACCCATTGCTCTTCAAATAGATCGTGCTGTCGGTAGAATTCGCCCCGATTGAATGCGCGCAAGCCCTGAATGGCCAGGTCGGGGAGGGGCTGCCGGCATTCGCAAGCCAGCTGCTCCAGTGTGTCTGGGTCCGGGATTCGCGCAATTTCAGAGATGATCCCTTTGAAGCGCCATCGGAGCTCGCGCCAGCTCAAGGCGAGATCGGCGCCACAGATCACCGCTTCCGCGCGCATCGCCCCATCGTCGCTTGCGAAGCAGACGGGGACGCGGCGGGTAGCGGCTTTGTTCTTGATCATGAGCAATGCCTGCCGCCAATGCTCATGCCCCCCGTCAACGAACGTCAGCGCTACCTGGCAATCAATTAAGACGTCGGCAATCAATTGCGCATGGCACAACTCTATGTTATCGTATTCGGGAAGTTCCGTAACATAGTGGGCAAAGGCTTTGCCTTGGCTGAGGAAGACGAGAGTATCGGGATTCAAACGGTTTCCCTACTTTCTTCTTGCCAAATGAATTGGATTGTGGTAGCGTTTGCTCGTTAACTTTAGCATAGCAGATTTCGTGACCAGCTTAAAGCGCAGGCCACCGAATAGGGTTTTACCTGGAGACGGGAATAGCCAGGAGTCGCTTGACATCATAGCGAGTGCAATCATATAATTCTGTAGATATACGTTACAGTAGTATCATACATCTTGGCAAATACATGATCTTTGAGGAGAACTTAAGTTGGGTGGAGCGCGCGGCGGCTATTTGAAAAGGCGGCTCCTCAGGTTAAAAGTCGGTTTCTTGCTGACGGAAGGTCCAGGCAATTCAAAGGATGTGCCGATATGTCTTCCGCAGCGGGTGCAAGTCGCCAGTGACCTCTATTTGGAATCACTTACTGGTAATCTGGTCTTGACCCGCACGAAAGAGGGTATCCTTGTACAGGGTACATTGCAGGTCAGCCATGCGCGGGAATGTGACCGCTGCCTGGCAGCATTCGACCGTGCGATTGAATTGAGCGTTGCCGAGTTGTTCGCCTCGCCGCCGGACGCAAATATTAGTGCTTTTAGCATCGATAGCCATGGCGAAATTGATCTTGCTCCGCTGCTGCGGGAAGAAGTGCTCATTGAGGAAAGCTATCGAACGGTTTGCCGCGCAGATTGCCGCGGATTAAGCGCCGAAACCGGCATCAACCTGAACCACGAAGATGAAGGATCGCTCGTCGCCGCGGGGCCGCATGAGGATGGCGGCGAAGCGATAGATCCACGTTTGGCAATATTGCAGCAATTGTTGAAGTAAGCCAAGACGATCAAACGGATGCGCCGGGCTCCAGGCCGCGCCCGCATCCGGCAAGCTAGGGGTGAAACTGTGGACGAGTTGGATGGCAGGTACGAGTCTGATATCGACTTGATGACCTACCTGGACGAGAACAAGGGTGAGAAGAACTCCGTGGAGCTCTTCTTCGACGAAGCCGATATTGAGCTATTTGAAGAGGCTTTTGAAGAAGACCTCGAACTCGACGAGGAAGAAGATGATCACGACCTCGGCGAGATAGCGTCAAGCGATACGGTCGGCTTATATCTCAAAGAAATGGCGCGCGTCCCTCTGTTGACCACAGAGGAAGAAGTGCAGTTGGCAATGCGCCAGGAAGCGGGCCAAAAAGCCGAAGGGCAGTTGCAACAGGCGCCCGATCACGAGCGCCGGGCGGAATGGCAGTTCCTGATTCAGGACGGCTTGAACGCGCGCGACCACCTCATCAAGGCGAATACGCGGCTGGTCGTCTCCATCGCCAAGAAATACATGTCGCGCGGCGTGCCCTTCCTCGACTTGATACAGGAAGGCAACCTCGGCCTGATGAAGGCGGTTGAAAAGTTCGACTACCACCGCGGATATCGCTTCAGCACCTACGCGACCTGGTGGATCCGACAGACGATCACGCGCGCAATCGCCGATCAGGGCCGCACCATTCGCGTGCCGGTGCACATGACCGACCGCATCCGGCAGCTTTATCGGGTGGCGCGCGACCTGGAGCAGGAGACCGGCTGCAAACCGTCGGTGGAAGAAATCGCCGAGGTGATGGAGTGCGACCCGCGCAAGGTGCAGTGGATGCTGAAAGTCTCCTGGCGGCCCCTGAGCCTGGAGCATCCCGTTGGCAAAGATGACGACAGCGAGCTGGGCAGCTTCATTGAGAACGATCGCGAGCCAAATCCATCCGACAGCGCTTATAGCAAGCTGCTGAAAGAAAAGATTGAAGAACTCCTGAATACCCTAACGCCGCGCGAAGCCCGTATCCTGCGCCTGCGCTTCGGCCTGCAAAACGGCCACTGCTATACGCTGGAAGAAGTTGGGCAGAAGTTCGGCTTGACGCGCGAGCGGATCCGGCAAATTGAGGGACGGGCGCTGCGGCGCTTGCGCCATCCACGTCGCAGCCGCAAACTGCGCGACTACCTGGATTAGCGTACCCGCAAGCCGCCCTCTCCCTGTGGGGGATTCCAAGCCTCAAGCAAAGTCTTTTCAAGCTCAGCTGGCAAGTCGGCTTGCTTCGGCCCGTCCGAGTTGGCGCGCGCCCAGGCATTGGTAGCGCGAATTGTCTGCGGCAGCGTGCGAAACCGCAGCCCGGCGGCGAGCGCGCGCTCGATGCTGAAGGTCATGAAACTTTCCGCCGCTTCGCTGTTGAGCCAAAGCGGCAATCCCATGAATTCATCGACGCCCTGCCGCCGCAAGAATTCGTCGCTGACGTGATGGAAGCGAACATCGCTGGCGAGCGCCTCTTGCGCAAGCGGCAGGAATTCACCGAATGTCAATCGCCCGGCCGGTCCGGTTACATTGAATACGCCCGATGTTCGCCTTTCGACCCCACGCAATACGAAATCGGCCAGATCGCGCGCGTCGATGAACTGCAGCGGCTGCTCCGCCGGCGGCGCGATGGCATCACCTCCCCGGGCGGCGCGCGTCACCCAATAGGTGAATCGATTGGTCGGGTCATAGGCACCGACGATCAAGCCGGCGCGGATGATCAAAGCGCTTCGCGGAAACGCTTCCAGAACAGCAGCCTCACAGCCAACCTTGAGCGGACCATAAGATTCGGCGGTGACCTCTTCGCTTGAGCCGTCTTCCAATGCTAAGACGGCCGCCGTCTCATCACGATTCGGCTCGCCAGCGACCGGGTACACCGACAGCGTCGAGATGAAGCAATAATGATCAACAGCCTCTCGCAGCGCAGCCGTCGATAGCCGGAGCTGCCGCGGCCGATAACCGCAAGTATCGATCACCGCATCCCAGCGCCGCCCATGCAAGCGATCCAGATCCTGCTCTCGGTCGCCCTGAATCGTTTCGATCTCAGGATAGGCATCGGGGCTGCTGAGGCCCCGGTTGAAGAGCGTGACGCGGTGATCACGCCGCAGCGCCGTATCAACGAGCGCGCGTCCCAGGAAAATCGTCCCGCCTATGATCAGAATCCGCATGATTTTGCTCCGCAAATCCGCCTCACCAAGTGATGGAAACAGGCTCGCGACATTTCATGACACGCACCGGGCGCTGGCGCTCCAGAAAATGGCATACGATACCTTACGACTATTGTACGGCTTGCGGACGCGCCGTCTACAGGCGATATGGCTTCACCGAACTATGCTAGAATCGCCATTATGAACAGGACAGCCAGCCATCGCCAATCCGCCCTCATCTTAGCTGGATTCATGCTCTTGCTGCTCTCCTGCAACCTGGGTACAAGCGACAACGCGCCGCCGACATTGGCGCCCCTGCCGACACCAACGCCGCAAGCAACTCTCGGCTACGCGGAGGCGCGACCGGTCGTCCTGCCCGCCATTGGCGCGACGCCCCTCCCGCCGAGCGACGACGACGCCATGCGCCAGCTGCTGGACCAGGTCGAGTCCGACCGTTTGATGTCGCATGTTCGCAGCCTGCAAGATCTGCGGACACGGCATGTCAATTCGACGCAAACTTCCGCGGTGGAAGGCATCGGCGCGGCGCGGCGTTATATCAACGACCAATTCGAGATTTTCCGGGCA
This sequence comes from Chloroflexota bacterium, assembly GCA_011523705.1. Taxonomy (GTDB): domain Bacteria; phylum Chloroflexota; class Anaerolineae; order Aggregatilineales; family Phototrophicaceae; genus UBA6055. The sequence continues at coordinate 19,767 of WTGC01000047.1, forward strand.
GCCTCGGGCGGGAAATTCTACACATTTGAGGTCGGCTTTTATGCATACACCGCGCCTGACGAAAGGACGTCGCAATACAATATTGTCGGCGCGATCAGCGGAACGGACCAGAATGCCGGCGCCATCATCGTCGGCGCGCATTATGACAGCATCGGCACGCCGCGCGATTCCGGCACGGCTTACGCGCCCGGCGCCAATGACAATGGCTCCGGGGTGGCGGCGGTGCTGGAAATGGCGCGCATTATGAGCGCCTCGCAATACAAAGCGACCATCATGTTCGTGCTGTTTGCCGCGGAAGAAGTCCAGCGGCAGGGCAGCATCGCTTTCGCCCGCTGGATCGCCGATGACAATCTCAACGTGACCGGCATGATCAACCTCGACACCATCGGCAATATTCACGATTTCAACGGCAATCGCGAAGATCGATACCTGCGCGTCTATTCCGAAGGACCCAACGAAAGCTCGGTTTCGCGGCGGCTGGCGCGGGAAGCCAACTTCCTCGGGCACAATTACGACCTCGCGATCGACCTGCATGTGATGGATGCGGTTGATCGAGAGAATCGCTATGGCGATCATCAATCCTTCAGCGACTTGGGCTATCCGGCGATTCGTTTCATCAACGCCTTTGAAGAGAAGCGCAACGCCGACCCGACGGATACGATTGAATTCATCGAGCCGGATTACTTGCGCCGCTCCACGCAGGCGGCTCTGGCGCTCGTCACCGCCCTGGCCGAGGGACCAAGACCCCCGGCCAATATCGCCCTGCGCGAGCGCGAAGGCGGGAAGAAAGAGCTGGTCTGGGAACCGGTGGCAGAGGCCGCCGGTTATATCATCGCGCTGCGCCCGGCCGGCTCGCTGATCTACGCCGATCAGCTGCCCATCGATGAGACCAAGGTCGTCTGGGCTGGCTTTTCCGACTACGCCGCTATCGCCATCGCCGCCCGCGACGCCCGCGGGCTGATCGGTCCCCTGTCCCAGGAGATCATCCCGCACTAGGACCAATTTTGGCGGCGCAAGCTAGCGCCTGTCGCGGCGGTTTGCTAAAGTGAAATTGCCGCTGCCCTGAGCGTAAAGGGATGATCGAGGAATAATGCGCATCGTTCATATCATCAAAGTCACCCGCATTAGCGGCGCCGAGCGGCACCTGCTCTTCCTGTTGGACGGCTTGCGGCAGCGAAGCGTCGACGCCCAATTGATCATCCTCGTCGAACGCGGCCGGCCGATGGACGAGATGATGGCCGCGGCGAACCAGCGCGACATCCCGGTCATGCGCTTGCCGATCGGGCGCGATTATGATTTGCCGCTGCTATGGCGTCTGCGGCGCGCGCTGCGCCAAATCAAACCCGATATCGTCCATACGCACCTGATCCATGCCGATCTCTTCGGCTGTTTTGCCGCCAAGCTCGCTGGCGTTCCCGCCATCGTCAGCAGCCGGCATCTCGATGATGCCTTCCGCTATCGAGCCCGCTGGCGCCGAATCCATCGCCGTCTCTGGCGCATGATCGACGCCGGCATCGCCATATCGGCGGCGATGAAACAGTTCGCCCTGGAGATTGAAGACGCGCCCGCCGACAAAATCACCGTTGTGCGCTATGGCATGGAATACCGCTGGCTCAGCGACGAAGACATCAACAGCGCCCGGCAGCGGCTGCGCGCCGAGTTGAAAGTGGGGGCGGATGCCCAATTGCTGGGCATGGCTTGCCGCCTGGTGGAGCAGAAAGGCATCCCCTACGCGTTGGAGGCGCTGCGCCGCATTCGCCGGGATTTCCCGCGCGCCCATTTGGCGATCGCCGGCGACGGCGAGAAAGCCGAAGAGCTGCGGCGCCTGGCAAGCAAGCTGGGCATTGCCGATCGCGTCTATTGGCTGGGCTGGCGGGCCGACGCGGCTGAACTGATGGCCGCCTTTGATGTTTTCTTGCTGCCGAGCTTGCGCGAGGGTTTCGGTCTTGTGCTGCTGGAAGCGATGTCGCGCCGCGTGCCGATTGTCGCCAGCCGCGTCGGCGCCATACCGGAGATCGTCGTAGACGGCGAAACGGGCATCCTGGTCGAGCCGCGCAATGTCGATCAACTGGCGGCGGCGATGAAGCGCCTGCTTAAGGATCGCGCCCTGCGCAAGTATATGGGATTGTTGGGCGCCGCCCACCTGGAAGAGCGCTTCAGCGTCGACGGCATGGTAGAAGGCACGATCGCGGTATACGAAGGAGTTCTGCGCTAAGTGGATCCGCACAGGAAAAATGTCTATCTGTCCTTTGCGCCGCAAGACGCTGAACGAGCGGAGGAATTGCGCCGGATTCTTATGGCGCAGGGCCATCGCCCCTGGATCGACCCCCAGCCCATCGCCGGGGCGAGCTGGCATTATGAGATGGATGCGGCGATAGAAGCGGCGGACGCGCTCATCGTTCTCGTGACCGCGGCCGCCGCCCATTCCATCTACGTCACTTATGAGTGGGCGCTGGCTCTGGGCGCGGACGTGCCGATTTTCGCGATCATCTATGAAGGAGCGCCGGATCATCCGCGCTTGAACACGGTCAAGCGCTACGACGCGCGCAGCTTCAGTGATGAAAACCACTTCTGGGATCACTTCCTGGAGGATTTCAACCTCCAGATGGCGCGCGCCACTGCCGACCACCAGCCGATGGCGACTGCAGCCGATGAGGCTCCCGATATCGACAAGAGCGTGATGCCGACCGAACCGGGATACTGGCTCGTCATGCGGCGCGGACCGCTGCGGAATCAGACCTATCAACTGGAAACGGCGCTGGTCAACATCGGGCGCGATCTCGCCAACGATATCGCCATCCGCGATGGGCAGGTCAGCCGCTATCATTTGCGCCTCTCCCTGCAGGGACAAGATTACTGCGTGGAAGACCTGGGCAGCACCAACGGCACACGCGTCAACGGCCAGCAGATCTCGCAGCGGACGCGCCTGAATAATGGCGATATCATCGCCTTGGGCGATTCTATTCTGTTGACCTACGACCTGGTCTACCTGGAGTAGTCGACGGCGCGGGGCGACCCACCGGCTCGCCCGTACAGCGGACAATATGCCTAACGGGGCGCAACAATGTCAGGGCACAATGAATATGACATCGGTGGCCTGCGCGATGCTGCCGCCTTGGACCAGCGCCAGCCGCAAAACATAATTGCCGGGCCGCAGCGCGTCGGCGTGCAAGGTTTCCAGCTGACCCTGAACGACCGAGTAGTGATGCGGGTTGCCCAGGGGCGTCCAATCGGCGAACTGCCCGCCGCGGATATAGAAGTGAAAATTCTCGGCCTGGCTCGGGTTAAATTGGGCGGTGCCGATGATCGGAATCACACCGCTGACCGTTTGGCCCGGGGCCGGCTGCTGAATCTGCAAAGCCGCGCCAACGCTGCCGATCGCCTGCATCGTGTAGACGCCGGGCCAGCAGTCGACCGTCGGCAGATAAGCCAAGCCGTTTTCGCGCGCATAGCGTTCGGCCTCGACGGCGTCATCATGTGATGTGGTTGGTCCGCCGAGGAAGACCAGGTTCAGCGCGCCGGCGGCGAGCGCTTCACCCGCCTCTTGCACCGGCACCCGGCAGTATTTGGGCGGAACCGGCGGTTTTTCACCGGGACCCACCTGAAATTGAATGCCGGCGGCGACTTCTGGCGGCAAGGGATAGGCGAGCGTCTGATAAACGCCGGGCGAGACTTCATTCAAGACCGATCCCTGCGTCGGGACCGGCGTCGGGTAGTGCTGCGCCAGCGGCGGATAAACCAGCCCGCCCTGCCCATCGGGGACGCCGGCCGCTGAATTCAGCGTCCATTCGTTGATCGTGGCTTGGCAGCGCGTCGATAGCTCGGTCAAGAGGCGCACATCGCAGACTTGGCGCAGCGTCATGCCGCTGGGCGGAATGGGCTGATCGTTCAGCAGCTGCCCGTCGCTGGCGAAGGCGGCGAGCAGTCGATTGTCGGCGTAGATCCCGCTGAGCACGGTATTCCAGATCGGCGCGGCGCCGGTCAAACCGGAAGAATCGATCATCGGATCGCCATCGTTATTGCCCACCCAAACGCCGATGGCGACATTGCGCGTATAACCGATGGTCCAATTGTCCTTGACATCATCGGTGGTGCCAGTCTTGACCGCGGCGAAGATTCCCTCCGTCCGCAGCGGACTGTAAGCGCCCATCGCCTCCGAGCGCGCCTGATTGTCGCCCAGCATATCGCTGATGACATACGCGACGCGGGGATCGAGGACGCGAGCGGCAATGGCGCCCTGCAGAACGGTTCGCTCGTTGATCTGCCCGTCAGGACAACCGTCCTCATATTGATAGAGAATCTGATCATCGCTGTCAATCACGCAGAGGATGGACGTCAGCGACACATAGTCGCCCTGATTGGCGAAGACGGCAAAGGCGTTGGTTAATTCGATCAGGCTGACTTCGCCGCCGCCCAAGGTCAGGGACAAGCCGTAATTGGAGGCGTCCTCGTCCAGCGTGCTGATGCCGAGCCGCCGCAGCAGGCTCAGCAGATAATCCACGCCAACCCGGCGCAGCGTCTGCACCGCCGGAATGTTATAGCTGTTGGCGAGCGCCGCCCGCATCGTCATCGGTCCGTGGAAGGTGTTATCGTAGTTGCGCGGGGTATAAACCGGCAAGCCGGGGAGCGCGATTTGCGTGCGCGTATCCCAGAGGACATCCAGCGTGGACATGCCCCGCTCCAACGCCGCCGAATAGGTGAAGGGCTTGATGGTGCTGCCGGGCTGACGGAAAGCGGTGGTGACGTTCACGCTGCCGTCAATCGCTTCGTTGTTGTAATCGATGCTGCCGAGCATGGCGATAATCTCGCCGCTGGCCGGTTTGGTGACCACGACCGCCGCGTTGCTGACGTTTTTCGCTTGCAGCCGCGCCACCTGCTCCCGGGCCGCCCGCTGCGCCAGGCGGTTCACATCCTGATCGAGCGTGGTGTAGACGCGCAGGCCGCCTCCGCTGATATCTTCCGGGCTATAGCCCAGTTGGCGCATCAGCCGCTCCAATTGCGCCTGGGCGTAGACGGTGAAGTGCGGCGCCACCAGCGATGTGTTTGCCGGCGCGAAGGACAGACCTTCCTGCAGCGCCTGCCGCGCCTGCTCCTGCGAGATGGAGCCCTCTTCGACCATTTCGCCCAGCACCTGCCGCCAGCGCTCATCGACAGCTGCTTGCACCGCCGGATCGGGATTGAGCGGATCCAGCCAGGCGGGCGCCTGCGGCAAGCCGGCCAGCATGGCCGCTTCCCCGACGCTTAGCTGATCGACATCTTTGCCGAAAAAGGTCTGCGACGCCGTCTGCACGCCATAAGCCAGGTTGCCGTAATAGATCTCGTTGAAATACATCTCGAGGATTTCTTCTTTGCTGCGGGATTGCGTCAGCACAATCGCCAGCAAAATCTCTTCGGCTTTGCGCGCGATGCTGCGTTCGGCGCGTTTCTCGAAGTCGAAGAAGATATTGCGTACCAGTTGCTGCGTGATGGTGCTGCCGCCGGGCGTGCGTTCGCGGTCGGCGGCGCCGATATAATTCAAAGCGGCCAGCGCCGTGTGACCAATATCAATGCCTATATTTTTGAAGAAGGAATCGTCTTCAATGGCGATGGTGGCATCAATTAGCGCCTTCGGGATACGCTCGTAGCTGACGCGCGTCCGCCGCCCTTCGCCAAATGCCTCGTAGAGTTCGTTGCCATAACGATCGTAGATGAAACTACTCTCGAAGCCGCGATAATTATCGACCTCGGCGATGCGAGCGGTCCACTCCGCCTCGACCTGCGGCAGAATGACCATCGCCGCGCCAGTTGTCAACAGAGTCAAGCCGCCACAGAAAGTCAACATCATGCCGATCAACAGCCAGAGACAGCCGATGGGGAGGCCGAGGAAGCGCCGCCGGCGCGGTCGTTTGCGCGCCAGATTGATGGCCTCGCCGGCCGGTGCGGCCTGCAAGTGGGCCAGGGTGGGCGCTGGACTGCTGACCGCGGCGATACCGGGCAGCGTAGGCGCCGGATCATTGGATATCCGCGTTGGGCCGGTGGTGGGCGCGGGACCCTGGACGGCCTTGAAATCGGCTGGCGGCGTCTGGTTTATGTTGTTTTGGCGAGGAAGCGGCGCGGCGACCTGCCCATAAGCGGGCAAGGTGATCAATTCGCTGCGGGCGTCGCGCGGGGTCGTCTCCTCCAACTCCGAGACATGCGGCAGCGCAAAGGGCGCGTCTTCCGCACGCTCCACTTTGACCATCTCAGTGGTCATGGTATCGTCTTCCGCTCGCGGCATCTTCGGGGCTTGCTCAGTTATTTCGGGATCTTCGCTGTCCCCGCCGCGCGGCTTGCCGTCTGGGATCATGGCCTTTCCTGCGCTGCCCTTTCGCGTATTCTATCAGAATAAAACATACGCAGCCGACGCGCTCGCTGTCTCGCCACCGAGTGACCTACGCTGAATTGCCATCGGATATGTAAGGCGCGTCCGTTCCTTGTTCGTGCCGCGGCGCTGTTTCTGCCCCTCACCCCCCGGCCCGCTCTCCCACAAGGGGAGAGGGGGAGCGAAGAAACTCGTAATTCGCGCATATAAGCCCCACCCTCTTAATGCGCCGCTTAGGCTGCGCAGACACTCACCGTCGATGCTGGCGGTCGGGAAGGGGATTGGGCTGGGAAATTGCTGGGGTACATTGCTCGGACAAATCCTAAATGCACAATTCCGGACAAGCCGTGTAGGGGCGAGCCGGTGGCTCGCCCGTCGAATTCATAGACGTTTGAGCGCAGGCGGCTGAAGGTCTGTGTCTATGGGACTCACCTAGTCGCCTCTACGCTGCCTGCGGGGCGCGATATAGATATGGCAATGCTAGAATGCTAGAATGGACGCATCAAGGCCCCGGAGAGGAAGCATGAGCGTCGCGCCAGAAGCGACAAACAGCCCCGAATTAGCGCTGTCCGTCGTCATCCCCGTCTACAACGAAGAGGGCAATATCGAGCGGCTGTACACGGAGTTGACCGAGGCGCTGACCGAGATCGGATGCGACTACGAGGTCATCGCCATCAATGACGGCAGCCAGGACCACAGCTACCAACTGCTGAACGCCCTTCATTCGCGGGACCAGCGCTGGCATATCATTCATTTCCGGCGCAATTTCGGGCAGACGGCGGCGCTGGCGGCCGGCTTTGACGCGGCGCGCGGTGAGGTTGTCGTGACCATCGACGCCGACCTGCAGAATGACCCGCGCGATATCGCGCCGGTTCTCGAAAAATTCGCCGAGGGTTACGACATCGTCAGCGGCTGGCGGCAAGACCGCAAAGAATCACTCTTCCTGCGCCGCATCCCCTCCGCGCTGGCGAACCGCCTCATCTCGCGCAGCACCGGCATCAAGCTGCATGATTACGGCTGTACGCTGAAAGCCTATCACTTTGATGTGGTCAAGGGCGTCCGCCTATATGGAGAGCTGCATCGTTTCATCCCGGCGCTGGCCAGCCAGATGGGCGTGCGCGTCGCCGAGGTGCCGGTCAAAGATCGGGCGCGGCGCTGGGGCAGCAGCAAATACGGCGTGGGCCGCACCTTCAAGGTTATCCTCGATCTGATCGTCGTTGTCTTCGTTCTCAGTTACTTCAATCGCCCGCTCTACGTTTTCGGCGCGGCTGGCTTCCTGGTCGGCGGCATTGGAGCGCTGCTGGGCGCCTATCTGACCGTCTTCAAGCTCTTGACCGAGAACAAAATCGGCGATCGGCCGCTATTGCAACTGGCGGCGCTGCTGATGGTGCTGGGTGTGCAACTCATCAGCACCGGCATCGTCGCTGATATGATCATGCGTACTTATCACGAATCCCAGCACAAGCCGATCTACTTCATCCGCGAGCGGCGGCGCAGCAATCGTTTCGACGAAGTCGCCGAGCTGGAGCGGGTCTAGCTGGGGGGCGGGTCAAAACCGCGCGCGGCGTCATAATCATAGAATCGGATGCGCCAGACCGATGGCGCCACGTCTGGATCGCCGGCCGTCTCCAGCATGAGGATCTCAATCAGAGCCAGGCGCCCATCCTCGACGCTCAAATAGGCATCGATTTCAACATCGTCATTGGGATCGATAAATCCGAAGAGCAGACCCTCGACCGCGTCACCGGCGGCGGTCGCTTTGATATGCCATGCCGGCTGCTCGTCAACCAACGCGGCGGCGGCGATATACGGCTCCCGTAAGTCTGTCATCACCTTTTCGATGCCGTCCCCCGCCGCCAGCAATCGGCTGACATCGAAACCTTCAAAAGCGGGCAAGGCGATCCAGGGCGCGCCACCGGGGAAGCTCAGCCATTGACGGTCGGACCGCGCATAGATGTCCATCGTCAGCGGAATGATAAGGCGCAAGCGCGCGCTGATATACAGTTCGTCAGGGCTGATGACTTGCGCCTCGGCGCTTTCGAGCGTGGCGCCAATCGAGTTGACGCCGTCGAAGCTCAGCGACAACTGGTAGGGCTGGCCGCTCTGCTCGATCGCCAGCCGGAAACTCGCGGCCGATTGCAACTGCGCGACCGCGTCGTTCAGCAATAGCTGAGGCGCGGAGTCCTCCGCCTCTTGTGCCTGCGAGAGACCGGCGCAAACCAATAGCGCGGCCGATATGACCAAGACGATACGACTCATCAATAAGCGACCCTCGCCTCCGACGAGACGGCAAATCTACCGGTCAATACGCGCTCGTCAGCGAATCGTCGCCCGCCGTCAATTATGTCTGTAGACACCCGCGCGCCAATGCCGTCGCCCACGCAGAATACCTTGCACCGCGCTGAGTTTAGCTTCACCCCTCTCCCCTTGTGGGAGAGGGGGCCAGGGGGTGAGGGGTACGCCAGCCCGCTAAAACTCGCGCTCGATGAGATACTGCGCCCAAAGCGCGAGCAGCCGTCGATTCTCATTTTCAGGCAGCGGCGCCAGATTCTGCAGCGCCTCGCGCACGTAACGATGTGACAGGGCTTGCGCGTAGTCAATGACGCCCAGGTCGCGAATGAGCGCGGCCAAGTCATCAATGTCCGCGGCGCTCGCGGAAGCGTCGCCCAGGCTGCGCAGGATCCGCTCCCGCTGGCTTTCATCAGCCCGTTCCAGCGCCTTGAGCGTCAGCAGAGTAGATTTGCCCTCGCGAATATCGGAGCCGACCGGTTTGCCCAACTGTGTCTCATCACCAACGATGCCGAGGATGTCGTCCTGAATCTGAAAGGCGGCGCCACAGAGGCTGCCAAAGCGGGCGATCGCCTGCGCTTCGGGGCGGTCTGGCGTGGCGTCTTCCAGCGCGACGGCGGCGCCCGCTCGGCCCGCGAATTCATAAAGCGCGCCGGTCTTCTTCCACAGCATATCGAGGACCTGTTCCTCGCTGAGTTGACGCGCGCGCCCAGCAAATTGCACATCAAGCGCCTCGCCCTCAACCAGCCGGGGCGTCACCTGAGTCGCCAGCTCCTGCGCCAGCCGCAGCACCACTGCCGCCGAGACGCCGCGCTCAAGGTGCGCGTCGAACAAGAGCGACCAAGCCCAGGATTGCTGCACATCGCCGGTGAGCATGGCGATCGTCCGGCCGTAATGCTCGGCATCGTCAGCTGCCCAGCCAAACTCTTCCCGCGCCCGCCGCGCGAATTCATGATGCACGGTGGAGCGCCCGCGGCGAGTGCTGTCGCGGTCGATCACATCATCGTGAACTAAGGTCCAAGTATGGTAAATTTCGATGGCGGCGGCGACGGGCAAGGCGCGCGATTCGTCGCCGCCGAGCGCGCCGCAAGCGAGCATGGTCACCGCCGGGCGCAGCGATTTGCCGCCCCGCGTCACGTAGCTGTAGACGGCATCGCGGATATGCGCCGGGCGAAAGCGCTCGATGAAGCGCTCCTGCGTCAGATAATCCAGCAGCAGGCGCTTGCGGAATTCCACCGCCTCCAGCAGCGCGGCGTAAGCTGGCTCGCCGGTCGATTCAGTCATACAGCGACTTGGTCCAATCGGTCAGTCTTGCATTCATTGTATCATCTCGCGAGAGCGAGCCCAATGAGAGCGCCGCAGCCGCTTCACAGACGCGTGATTGAGATATCCCGCAGGTCTAGCGATTGCTCATGCGGGATTTCAAGCAGCCCATGTCCGAAGCGGCCCTGAGGCGTGACGATGGCGTATTGATTATCGATCCAGGCAATGAAGCCCAAGCGGCATTGGGGAACCTTGGGCGCGCGCATAACAACCTCGCCATCGACGGCGAAGCTGGCGCCATCCCGCCGCCATTCAATGCTGTACGTATGAAAATCGCCAAGCAGGGATGGGTCGAGCGCCGATTCGCTGACGCCGATGGCCGCCTGCCCGAGAGGCCAGAACGCATCATATAGCGGACGGCTGCGCATGAGCAGAAAGCCGAGCGGCGCCAATGGCAGCAGCGCGCCAAAGCGCCAGTTCTTCGCATCGAAGGCAGCCGCTTTCCAGCCATTGCCGGCCAGTCCCTTCGCCAGCACGATATCGGTCGCTCGCCCGCCATAGAAGAACCACAGGGCTTGCGGCAGCCGAAAGCGGCGCTCGCCGGGGACAAAGGCATGATTCCAAAAGCCGAAGCCGGCCGTGCCGCTAATCTCGCCGCGGGCGCGAGCGCGCAGTTCAAGACGCAGCGGTGGCTCATTGACGAAGTCGCGAGCGGCGGCGCAATAGTCGCTGATCTGCGCATCGTGGTAGGCGGCAGCGGAACCGGCCGGCAGCGTCAGGCTGATCTCATCGGAGGCTTGCCCAACGAGACCGCCGCCGAGCTCGGTCAGGCGCCATTGACTGGATCGACCCATGGGGCTCAACTCACGACGAAGTTGCAGCTTTCCTCTTCGAATACGGTATTGGTGCCGGGTCCGTATGAGGCGTAGCCATCGCTGATGGGATTGCGCCAGGTGACGCGGTAGGTGATGACATGGGGACCGGCTTCCAAGGGACCGAAAGGCACATACCAGTAGACGACGTGCTGCGCCCCGCTCCGTGTTGGATTGAGGCGATACAGATTCACATTCTCTATCGGCGCGCCATTCACGCGCAATTCGTGCGTCGCGTTGCTCATATGCTGCCGCAGATACGCTTCCGTGCTGGCAAACCAAGCCCAGAAGATCTGGATGGTCGAGCCGGGCGTCAAATTCGAGGGCGCCGGGATGCCGAAGGCGGGATCATTGCAGAAGGCGAAGACCTTGACATTGTAGAGCGGCGTCGCCCGTGGTCTTTCGGCAGTGGGCGCCGGCGGCGATGTGGGGCTCGCTTGCTCGGCGGGCCGCGTCGGCGCGGCTTCGGCGGTGGCGGTGAGATCGGCGCCGACCAAGACTGTCGCGGTCATTCTCATGGCGTCGACATCGGCGATGGGCACATTGACGACCAGGACGCCATCATCGGCGTCGTCGCTTGCCGCCGCGGCATCGCCCAATTCGACGACGATGCGCGTTTCTTCGCTAATCCGCTGCGCCTCGCCCTCGGCCGGCTCCGCGGTGGGCGGCTCTTCAATCCGCAGCAAGGACGCGCTAACCCAACCCTCTCCGCCATCGTCCAGCCGCACTTGATACCAGTCGCCTTCGTCGTTCTCGCCGATGACCTGCACGCCATTGTCCGGCGCCAGCGATCCAATGACGGCAAATTGCATGCCCGGCCCGTTACGCACATTGATACGCCCGCTCGCGCGGACAAAGCCGAAAACGGTCGGCGTCGCGCTCGGCGTGCTGGTGGCGGTGGCGGTCGCCGTCGCGGTCGCGGTGTTGGTCGCGGTAGAAGTCGCCGTGGCGGTAGGCGAAAGCGTCGGCGTCGCGGTATTGGAGGGCGTTAGGGTTAGCGTGATGGTCGGCGAGGCGGTCGCGGTGGCTGGCAGCAGCGCTTCAAGGCTGCAGCCGCTGAGAGCCGCCGACAGCGCCAACGCGGCGACCATGAGCCGCAGATATCGCGCGGCGGCACAACGGCAAGTCTTCAATCGCGCGGCGGGCAAAGGTGGGGCTCTCCTCGTGAACGAAGGCTCCGGCGAACTTGCAATCGGGCGCCTGCTTGGAGCCTTCTCAATCATTAACAATTATACGGGCGATTGCCGCAAGCGCGCAAAGCCGTCACGCGGCAAGGGAGCGCATGTCCCTCTTGACTTCCTGGGGCGAGCCGAGTAAGCTTGAGTCTGCCAAGTGCCTGTAGCTCAGTGGATAGAGCACTGGTCTACGGAACCAGGTGTCGGGAGTTCGAATCTCTCCAGGCACGATGATTTGAGCCAGCCTCGCGCTGGCTCTTTTCTTTGCGCTAGCGTCCCATCCGATGTCTCGGCAGGGCAATCGCTTCAAAATATGCATCTACCGCAATGCAGCTAATCAAACTGACAATTAACCACAGCCGCTCGGCGGCAGCGAATAGAATCAACCGCGCACACACAAAATAACAAGCCCTCTCCTTGCGCGAACAAGGGGGTTTATCAAATGAGTGGACGCAGAGAGCGCAGTGAAAAAGCATTTAGCTGAAAAGCGCAAGCCTTTGTGATATATGTCTTTGAACTGCAAGCGATCGTATCGATTGAATAGAGCGTAGATATTCTATTTGAACAGCCGATTTGGAAGAAGATCGTCGAACGAACTTAAACTCTGTGTCCTCTGCGCTCTCTGTAGTTCAGAAAAAATTTGAAGCGATTGCCCTGTATGTCTCGGCGAATCGGTAGAATGCCTGTCATGTGTCGACTATACTTGGATTTGAAAAATAGAGAGATTTAGGGGCAATAGAAATGGCGGAAAATGCTTATCGAGTCGCGCCTGCGGGCTTCACCAAAGAGCAATGGAAAACATTCTTGCGCGATGGCATTATCATCATCGAGGACGCGCTATCGCATAATGAAATCGAAGAATACCTAGCGGCGATTGATCGTCTCACGGATGCGGATCCCAATTATAAAGAAGGCGACCGCTTCTATCGCCAGAATTTCGTCGAGCTCGACCCAACGCTGGCGGGGTTAATTGATCATCCGCGCCATGTCGGCTACGCCTACGACATTTATGGCGAGCTGCTCAAATTGCACGAGACGCAGCTATTCCTGCGGGAACCGATGCAGGTCCAGCGAAACAAATGGCACCCGGACGGCGCGCGCGTCGTGCCTTATGGCGTCTTTTCGCCGGTGCTGCCCTTGCAGATCAAGGTCGCCTATTGGCTGACTGATTTGCCGACGACCGATATGGGCAACCTGGTCGTCTTGCCGGGCAGCCACCGGACGCAGTACCAGGAAGCCTACGACACTTATGACACGCTCCCGGGCGAGTTGATCCTGCAGGTGCCAGCCGGCACCATGACGGTGATGCACAGCAGCATCTGGCACAAGGTGGAGCCGAACCTCAGCAAGGTCACGCGCAAGAATTTTTTCATCGCCTACTGCCCAGCCTGGGTGACCGCGGCCGACCGCATTCATTCCGACCCCGGGTGGCTGAAGACCCTGAATCGCGAGCAGCGCATCATCATGCGCAACTACACCTATGGCTATGACTATGCCAAGCCGCCGCCGGAGGATTTTCCGCTATTCCTCGATCGCGAAACCGGGCTGGATCACGACCCCGACATGTATCACGAGCGTGTGGTCATGGAACGGCGCAAGCGCTTGACCTTCCACGAGAAACTTGAGCTGGCGCAGGCGGGGGCCTAAACCGGGAACCGCGGCAGCGACTCGGCGGCTAGTCCAGCTTCTTGCCCGCCATGTGTGTACGGGCGAGCCGGCACGTTTTGCTTAGTGTGTACGGGCGAGCCGGTGGCTCGCCCCTTCGAATCATCGCTCGCTGCGTGTATGTGCGGCCGCGTCAGTCGTCGGCAGCGACGAAACGGCGGAATTTGGGCGCTTCACCCGGCACCGGCGAATTGGTGAAGACGCCGCGGGCCACTACCGCCTCGCGCCCGCCGAGTGACTCGATGCGCCGCGCCTGATCCGCCTTCGCGCGCCGGTCCACCGCCTCGGGATCGACCATCACTCTCAACTGCGCTTCGTATTCCGCGAGCAGTTGCCGCGTCTCCTCGTTCGGCGTCAGCGCCAAATCGTTCAATTCGTCCAGGTCTGCCGTCAAATCGAAGAGTTGAGCGGGCGCATCAACGTGATAGATGTATTTGTAGCGCCGGTCGCGCAGCATATAGTGAGCATTGCGCGAGCCAATCGCGTGATATTCGGCGAAGACAGTACGATCTTGCTCGTCACCTGCGGCGATATCCCAGAGCGAGCCGCCCGGCCGGTCGATGCCATCATCCGGCGGGGCGCAGCCGACGGCCTCCAGAATCGTCGGATAGCAATCAATCAGCGAAATCGGTGTATCCACCACTTTGCCTGAGGGCACATCGGGACCGGACATGATGAAGGGAATGCAGGAGGCTTCTTCATACATGGTGAATTTGCCATTGATGCCGCGCGCGCCGAGATGCTCGCCATGATCGGAGGTGTAGATGACGCGGGTCGAATCGCGCAGATTCAAGTCGTCAAGCGCCGCCAGCACCTGCCCGATCTGCTGGTCGAGAAAGGTGCAAATGCCATAATACACCGCGTTCAGGCGGCGGATGGCCGCTTCCGGAAATGGCTGCTCGCTGCTGAAGAAACGACGCATGTAATCGTAAGCCGGGTGGCGCGGCCAATCGTCCGCCCTCCACTGAGGCGGCATTGGCAGCTCATCATGCGGGTAGAGGTCATAAGTGTCCGGCGGCGAAAACCAGGGCGGATGCGGCGTCACAAATGAGAGGAAGAGCGCCCAGGGCTCATCCTCATCAGCGTGATCGCGCAGCCACTGAATCGCGTTGTCTCGGTTGCGGATGTCGTATTGCTGGTACGTTGAGTCAGCCGGACCCGCTTCTTCAATGGCGGGGCGCCAATCACGCCGGATCGAGCCATCGCGGATGCCGCTGGCCGGGTCGCCGATGCCATCCACCACATGCAGCGGCTCGATTTCCTGCCGGAAGCCGTTGTCGTCTTCGGCGCTGCGGAAATGCAGCTTGCCGATGGAATCGACGATGATGCCCTGCTCCCTGAGGCGATGCCCCCAGCTGGGCACGCCCCCATCGTAAGGAAAGCCGTTGTCCCAATTGCCGATTTGGTGCACATACTGCCCGGTGGCGAGGGCGGCGCGGACCGGCACGCAGATGGCGCAGTTGGTATAGGCGTTGCGGAAGCGCGTGCCGCCAGCGGCCAGGCGGTCGAGATTGGGCGTCTGCACAATCGGATGGCCGGCGCAGCCCATCGCCGCGCCCTGATGCTGGTCGGAGATGATGAATAGCAGGTTTGCCGGTTTCATTTGGCGTCCTTCAATTGTGGAATATGGTACGGCAGTGGATGTTAGCATATTGCCCAAGACGAGGGCAAACGGCCTGTTCGCAGCTTGCCCTGCCTTTTGCCTGCCGCTAAACTCTTTCCCATTATTCGCTGACGAGCCAGGAAGCGCCCGTGACATTCACTATTATGGCGGAACCGCTCGAAGTCCTCGCGTGTGACAGCTTCACCGCGGCGGGCGCGCCCGATGATATTGCGGCCGCCGTCGCCCATTCGCTGGTGCTGACCAACCTGCTGGGGCATGACTCGCACGGCGTCTTGCGGGTCAAGCAATACATCAGCATGATTCGCCGGGGCATGATCCAGCCGGCAGAGCGACCGCGCATTCGCAAGCGCTTTGGCGCCACCGCAATGGTGACGCTCGGCTATGGCTTCGGGCAGATTGGAGCGCGTTTCGCTGCCGAGCTGGCGACCGAGATGGCGCGGGAGCATGGCATCGCGGCGGTATCGCTGGGGCAGACGACGCATGTCGGGCGGCTGGGCGAGTGGACGGGGATGATCGCGGCGCAAGGGCTGATCGCTATTGGCTTCGCTGGCGGCGGATTTTCTCACGGTTTCGTCGCGCCTTATGGCGGGCGCGAGCGCCTATTCAGCACCAATCCCATGTCATTCGCCGTGCCTTGCGGCGATGAAGGCACGCTGCTGCTGGACTTCGCCACTTCAGGCGTGGCCCATGGCAAAGTCATGCTGGCGCAGTCCATAGGAGCGCCCGTGCCACAGGGCATGATGCTGGACAAAGCGGGACGCCCGACGACCGAGGCCGCCGATCTGGACGCGGGCGGCGTCTTGCTGCCGATGGGGCTGCACAAGGGTTCGGGCTTGTCGCTGATGATGGAGCTCATTCCCAATCTGCTGGCGGGCGACCGGCCGATGAGCGCGCCCGAATTTCACTTCGGCAATCCGGCGCTGTTCATGGCGCTGCTGCCGGAAGCCTTCGACGAAGCGACCGACTTCGCCATCCAGGTCGAGGCGCTGAAGGCGCGCGTCAAGGCGGTGAAGCCGGCAGCTGGTTTTGACGAGGTGCTGGTTCCTGGAGAGCCGGAAGCGCGCTCCTATGCGGAACGAGTGAACGAGGGCATTCCGCTGCCGGATCAGGTATGGGCAGATCTGTGCGCGCTGGCGGAAGAGCTGGGGGTTTGTGTACCAATCGCACCCCCACCCCAAACCCCTCCCTGACCGCCTGTGTCTACGCGGCGCATAAAGAGGGAGGGGCTTCTTCGCCTATATCGCATGCCTAGCTCCCCCTCTCCCCTTGTGGGAGAGGGGGCCGGGGGGTGAGGGGTAGAAAAGCCGCGATTGCACGACCCAGTACCGGACAAGCCTTACAAATGGTCACGTTGGATGAAGTATAGCAACTGAACGGGAAGGAGTTGCGAGACATGTATCAACCAAAACCGACAAAGGGCAATACCGACTGGTTCAGGCATGACCGCTTCGGCATGTTCATTCACTGGGGGCTCTACGCCCTGCCGGCGCGCCACGAGTGGGTGAAGAACCGTGAAGAACTGACCGACGAGCAATACGCGCCCTACTTCAAATACTTCAATCCGAAACGCTTCAATCCCGACCACTGGGCGGATCTGGCGCAGGCGGCCGGCATGAAGTACATGGTCATCACTTCCAAGCATCACGAAGGCTTCTGCCTCTGGGATTCGCAATACACCGATTACAAGGCGACCAACACGCCCTGGGGCAAAGACTTGTTGGGCGAAGTCGTGCGCGCGTTTCGCAGCCGCGGCCTCAAGGTCGGCTTCTACTATTCACTGATCGACTGGCATCATCCCGATTTCACCGTCGATATGCGCCATTCGCAGCGCAACCACCCCGAGCGCGCGGCGCTGAATCAGGGCCGCGATATGAGCAAATACCGCAGCTACATGAAGACTCAGGTGCGCGAGCTGCTGACCAATTTCGGCAAGATTGATGTGATCTGGTACGACTTTTCCTACCCGGGTCCCGATGGCAAGGGGCGCGACGACTGGGACAGCGAGGGGCTGGAGACGCTCAGCCGGACGCTGCAGCCGGAGATCATCATCAACAACCGGCTGGACTTGCCCGCCTCAGCCGACATTTACACGCCGGAGCAATTCCAGCCGCGCGAGTGGGTGCATGTCGATGGCCAGCCGGTCGTCTGGGAGACCTGCCAGACCTTCAGCGGCTCCTGGGGCTATCATCGCGATGAAGCGACTTGGAAGAGCCCGGGCCAACTGATCCGCATGCTGGTCAACACGGTAGCGACCGGCGGCAACCTGCTGATGAACGTGGGTCCGACGGCGCTGGGCGAATTGGACAGCCGGGCGGAGGATGCGCTGGGCGTCTACCGCGATTGGATGACGCAGCATAGCGAGTCAATCTACGGCTGCACGGCCAGCGCCTTCACAGCGCCGCAAGATTGCCGCCTGACGCAGAATGGCGAGCTGCTCTACGTGCATATATTCGCTTATCCCTTCCGCCATCTGCATATTGACGAGATCGGCAACCGCATCGAGTACGCCGAGTTCTTGCATGATGGCAGCGAGATTCACTTTAGCGTGGATGATACTGGAACGGCGAGCCTGGAGTTGCCGGTGATTCAGCCGCGGAGTGAGGTGCCGGTGGTCAAGCTGTATTTGAAGGCCTAAAATTCTGGCTCGGAAGAGAACATTGTAGGGGCGACTCTGTGAGTCGCCCGCTGCGCCACTACCGCTCCGCAATTGTGCAGCGGGCGACCTGATAGGTCGCCCCTACAAATCCCATCTAACCATCATACGCCACTTCCAGAAACTGATTGACGGCGACGTTCTGCAGCTGCTCTTCAATGCCATTGGGCCAGCGGATTCGTATCTCGCTGATGCCCGCCTCGCCCAAGCCGAAGTGCAATGCGGTGTCGTTGCCGGCGCCGAGGCTGGAGCCGCACTTCACTTCTTGCAGCAGCGTCCGTCCATCATCAGTTGTGACATAGACGCGCGCGCCGATGGCATCGCGGTTGATATCGCCGCCGCCGATGAGTCGGATGTTGATCCAGTTGTTGGCTGCGCCTTCCGCGCCGGTGTTGCGATAGAGCGCGTAGCCTTCATTCCAGTTGCCCAGCACAAAATCGAGGAAGCCATCGCGATCATAATCGGCATAAGCCAAGCCCATGCTCGGCTTGAGGTCGACCAGCCAATCCTGCGGCGTGACATCAGCGAATGTGCCGTCGCCGCGATTCTTGAATAAGAAATCGCGATATTCGAACATCATGCCTTCGGGACCGCTAAAGATATCAAATTGGATGAATTCGGTGGCGGTCAAGAAAAGATCGAGCCAGCTGTCATTGTTGTAATCAAAGAACACAGTTCCCCAGCCGACCGCGCTGCTCGGACCCACCATGACGCCAGCCTCCTCGGCGACATCGTCAAAACTGCCGTCACCCTGGTTTTGCAGCAGAACCATGCCATTCACCATGTCGGAGAAATAAAAGTCCAGATCGAGGTCGTTGTCATAATCGCCGACGGCCAAACCCATACCATGGATGAAGGTGCGCGCGCCCGCTTCAATCGAGACATCGCGCCAGCACCAGCCCCCGCAGCCCGGACCATCGTTGCGCCAGAGGATATTGCCGAGCATATTCTTGAACTGGTCGTTGACGACGTAGATATCGGGGTCGCCATCGTCATCATAATCGGTGAAGCTGGCGCTGAAGCCGGCGCCCAGCAGCAGGTGGTAATCCAGCAAGTGGGTGAGGTCTTCAAAGCTGCCGTCGCCGCGGTTGCGATAAAGCGTATCGCGGGCTTCGTCATGCTCGCGCGTGATATTTGGATCGCCGCATTCGGGGAAGCAAGACCAGTTGACGACATAGAGGTCAAGGAAGCTGTCGCCGTCGAAATCGCCCCAGGTCGCGGTGGTGCCCTTGCCCGCGTCGCCCACCCCAGCCTGCTCGGTGACATCGGAGAATCCAAGCCCGCCGTCATTGTGGAAGAGCGTATTGGCGCCGTGATTCAGCACGTAGAGATCGAGCCAGCCATCATTGTCGTAATCAGCCCAGACGGCGCCGCCGGTGTCGACATCGACCAGCGCGACTTGCGGCGTCAATTCCGAAACGGAGAACGTGCCGTCGCCATTGTTTTGGTAGAGCACGCTGGGGTCGCGATTGCCGGTGACGTAGAGATCAAGCCAGCCATCGCGGTCATAATCGCCCCAGGCTTGGCCGATGCCGAGATAGCCGGTGATAAAGTCGTCGTCGAATAGCTGCCAGTCGCCGCGGTGCGTCGCGCTGATGCCGGCCACATCGCTAACATCGACGAAGGGTTCGAGCTTGCCGATGCCTGCCAGACAAAATACAGCGATTATGAGTATGGCGGTACGGGCAACGGACTTCATACGGCTAGTGATGGGACACACGCGCATGTTTGGCGAATCTAGCCCTTGACGCCGGTGGTGGCGATGCCTTCGACGAAGTAGCGCTGGCCGAAGATGAAGATCAGCAGAACGGGTATTACCGCGATTGTCGCCACCGCCATCATCAGGTGCCACTCGGTGTTGCCGTAAGCGCCTTGATATTGGACCAGGCAAACCGGCAGCGTCTGAATATTCGGTGTGCGCAGATAGAGCAAGGGTCCGAAGAAGTTATTCCAGTTGCCGATGAAGGCGAAGATTGCAAGCGTCGCCAGCGCTGGCTTGGATAAGGGAATGAATATTTGCAGCAGGATGCGCGCATGCCCGGCGCCGTCGATCTTGGCGGCGTCGACCAACTCTTCCGGAATCGTCAGGAAGAATTGCCGCAGCAGGAAGATGAAGAAGGGCCAGCCAAACCAGGGCGGCACCATCAGCGGGAGATGGGTATCCAACCAGCCGAAGCGGTTGAATAGCACATACTGTGGTACCACCAGCGCTTCATTGGGCAGGAGCATGGTCGCCAGCACCAAAGCGAAGAAAAAGTTCTTGCCGCGCGCCTTCAAACGGGCGAAGGCATAAGCGGCCAAGGTGCAAGAAACCACATTCCCGATGATGTTGTTGATGGTGATCTTCAGCGAATTCCAGGTGCAGGTGGTGAAATCAACATAACCGTGACCGTACCAGCCGTCGGGGAAATTCTGCCATTGGACAGTCTCCGGGATTAGCGTCGGCGGAAAAGCGAATACCTGCTTGAGCGGTTTGAGCGCGGTCGATACCATGACGAAGAATGGCAACATGAAAGCGATGCCGAGCGGCACCAGCAAGGCGAAGGTGAGCATATAGCCGATGGCGCGGCGCCCCTGAGTCGATTTGTACCAGGCGACGTCTTCTTTGCGTTTTCTCGTCGTCATCCGGTGTCAGCCTCGTAATATACCCAGCGCCTGCCAACCCAGAACTGAACGCCCGTCAGCGCCATGAGAATGACAAACATAATCCAGGCAACCGCAGCGGCGATGCCCAATTGCAAGAAGATAAAGGCGTTCTCCCATAAGTACCAGATCAGGACGTTGCTGGATTCGCCCGGTCCGCCCTCAGTCATCACGCGAATCTCAGTGAAGTTCTGGAATGAACTCACGACAGAAATAATGATCACGAAGAAAAGCACCGGCGACAGCATCGGCAGCGTCACGTTTCGGAATTTCGCCCAATTGCCCGCGCCGTCGATTTCCGCCGACTCGTACAATTCTTTCGGGACGCCCTGCAAGCCCGCCAGCAAAATAATCATGATCGGCCCGACCGAAAACATGCTCATCAAGATGAGCGACGGTTTGACCCAGGTCTTGCTGAATATCCAGGGCGGACCCTGGATGCCGATCTGCTTCAAGGTGTGATTGAGGATGCCAAGGCGCGGATTGAAAATCCAGATCCAGACCAGCGCCACCGCCACGCCCGCGGTCACCGTCGGCAGATAATAGACGGCGCGAAAGAAGGCGATGCCCGGCACCTTTTGATTCAACAGTACCGCCAGCAGCAAGGCGAATGACACGCCAAATACCACTCTCCCCACGACTATATAAAGCGTATTGCCGACTGAGGTCCAAAAGATTGGATCGTCAAATAGTTTGGCATAATTCTCCAGACCGATGAATTGCAGATCGTCCAGCGAAATGCGCCAATCGGTGAAGCTCAAGCCCAGCATACCGAAGACCGGACCGGCGCTGAATACGACTAAGCCAATCAGCCAAGGCAAGATAAACAAATAAAAGATGCGCTCTTCGCGCTTGGCGCTCGCTGAAATAGGACGCGATTTCCGTTTAAGCATCTATATGGCGCTCGTCGATTGTGCCAACAGAATTGAGGGAGACCGTCGAAAGATCTCCCTCAAGTCGTGCAATCTAGGATACCGAACTACATATCGGCGACTTCGTCGAGCGCAGCCTGCCCTTCTTCCTGAATGGCGGCGATCGCTTCGTCAACCGTGGTCTCGCCCAAGCGCAGCAGATCTGCTTCGCGAGTCAAAATGTTGCTGACCTGCGCGGCCGCCAGCGATTGGAATGGAGGACCGGTCACCGCGTAATCAAACATCGCTTCCAGGAAGTAACGCCCGCTGGGCGGCGCCGGATCCGACGACAACCAGGCTTCCAAGCCTTCCGGACGCGCTGGTGAACCGCGGCCCGAGAGACTCCACATGAAGATCATGCCTTCGAGTGAGAGGTATTCACGCAAGTAACGCCAAGCTATATCCGGCTTGTCGCTGGTTGGCGTGATGCCATAACCACTGCCGAAGGCGCCGGTATAGCGCGAGCCGTCCGCGCCCATCGGCGTCGGCGCGACATCCCATTCGAAATTGGCCAGCGCGCGCATGCTTGGCGTGCTCCAAGTGGCGATATGACCCATCGCGGCAACGCCAGCGCGGAAGGGCTGCGAGTTGGGGAATGCTTCCATCTCGGTGCCGCTTGCGCCCGCGTTTTCCACGTGCGTGAGGTTGTACCAGTGGTTGAGCGCCGCGCGAACTTCGGGCGTGTCCATGGTCATCTCAGACTCGTCTTCGTTCATATGGACGCCGCCCCAAGCGCCGGTGAAAAAGCCTCCACCGCCGTTGCCAAGATCCAGCCGTCCGTCCCAGCCCCAGACGCCCATGTCGGGGTCGGTCAACTCGATGGCGGCGGCCGCCATATCTTCCATCGTCCAGTCTTCGCTAGGGTAATCCATGCCAGCGGCGTCAAACATGTCCTTGTTGTAGCCGAGGATGATCGGACCATGATCGTAGGGCAGCGCGTGGATGCGGCCGTCAACGCGATAGAGACGCACCGATTCTTCCCACATGCCGTCGACATTGAATTCTTCGTCGGCGGTCACGATGTCGTGGATGTCGATGATGATGCCCTCATGCGCCCAGGGCGTGGCGCGGCTGCCATGTACGTAAATGATATCGGGCAAGGTGCCGGCGGCCGCCCAAGCGGGCACGACGTTGTTGTGATCAGCCCAGGTATTGTAAGTGATGGCAACCTTGATATCCGGATGCCGCTCCATGAAGCCTTCATCGTATTCGGCCTGGCGCGGGCGGAAGGCCGCTTCCCAGTGACGGCCAAAAGTCAGCTCAACCTGGTCTTGCGCGGCGGCGATGCTGCTCAATGGTCCCAATCCCGCGAGCGCGGCGCCGGTGCTGGTCGCAGCTGTCAATTTAAGGAAATCACGCCGTGAAAGTTTTTCTGTACTCATGTCGCTTCCTTTCTACACCAATATCTCGGACGAGAATTCGACTGCTAAATGGATCTCGCTGGCGGCACCTCCTTCAAACTGCCAATTGCAAGTCATCTGCGGCTAATACTTAAGCAACCTTGCGCCGAAGCGGTTATGATTCGTATGGTAAACGAGGATTGGATTTTTGTCAAAGACCTATTGAACGCGCATTCGGTTGGGCTCTGCGCGATTGAACCGGCGAAAACATGCCTTGCTCACGCGAGCGGACATGATTATCATCTTCAAAGCGCGTCAAGCGTAGTCGCGGTCAACGCAGGGCTGCGATGAGCTTGTCGCGGTTTTCTTGGGCGCGGGCGCATTTCGTTTCCCAGCTACTGTGCAGAAGAATTATGCCACGACCCAAAGTTGTTCATCAGCCGAGTACGCAGCAAGCGCTCAAGCGCGGCATGTCGACGCTGGTGAACGCCATCGCGCCTACGCTGGGACCGACGCCCCGCCATTCTATCGCGCGCAATCAAGGCAAGTTTGAACTGCTGGACGACGGCGGCGTGATCGCCCGGCGCATTATCGCGCTGCCCGAACAAGAGGACGATGTCGGCGCAATGCTGCTGCGGCAGGTGCTGTGGCAAGTGCATCGGCATGTCGGCGATGGCGCCGCCACCACAGCCCTGCTCTATGAGCGAATCTACCAGGAGGGGCTGCGGTTTATCGCCGCCGGCGCGGACCCGATGCGGTTGCGCGCCCGCCTCATGGCATTGCTCCCGAGAATCAGACAGCGCCTGCTGGCTGACGCGCGCCCGCTCGCCAACGACGAGGAGCTCAAGGCGCTGGCATTCTCCGTCTGCTATGACGAGGAGATGGCGGCGATTTTGGGCGAAGTGATCAGCGCCCTCGGGCAATACGGCCAGGTCGACATCCGCGCCGGGCACGGACGCCGCATGGAATACAACTACGTCGAAGGCAGCTACTGGCGCGGCGGCGCCCAATCCAAAGAGATGCTGCGCGGCTTCCACCGCCCAATCGCCGAGATGCATGACGCCGCGATTCTGGTGACGGACATGGATATCGAAGAACCGCGCGATCTGGTGCCGGTGATGAGCTTGGCGCTGCGCCGCGGCATCAAGCAACTGCTGCTGATTGTCGCTTCGATTTCGGACACCGGCTTGTCAGTCGTGCTGGACAAACGCTTACGGGACCAGATTCAGACGATCGTCGTTAAAGTTGACGCGTACCATCCGGGCGAGCTCAGCGTCGCACTGGAAGATATTGGGCTGTTAACCGGCGCGCGGCCGCTGCTGCAGAAGGCGGGCGAGTCCCTGGAGGGCGTCCGCGCGGGCGACTTTGGCCGGGTGCGTTGGGTTTGGGCTGATGACAAGAATTTCGGCTTCGCCAGCGGCAAGTGCGATCCACGACAATTGCGCGAAGTCGTGCGGCGCCTGCGCCAAGCCTACGCCGCGGCCGAAGACGACGATGATCGCCGGCGCCTGCTCGAGCGGCTGGGACGCTTGAACGGCGGGCTGGCGACCGTCTATGTCGGCGGCATCGCTGAAGACGAGATCAGGCAGCGCAAAGAGCTGGCGGAACGGGCGATAAGGGCACTGCGGTTGGCGGCCGATCATGGCGTCTTGCCTGGTGGCGGGCTTGCCTTGCTGCGCTGCCGAGATTCCCTGCTGGCGGAAGTGGAAGAGCAAGCTGAACTCGAGAACCGCGCGGCTCGGCTGATCATGGCGCAGGCGGTAGAAGCGCCGATACGGCAAATGCTGGCGAACGCCGGCCACGACCCGAGCGAAGCGCTGGCGCAATTGGCGCAGCACGAGGCGAAGGCCGGCTTCGACCTCATGCGAGACGAGATCGTCGATTTGGCGGATGCCGGCATCCTTGATGTGGCGCGGGTTCAGATCGAGGCCTTAAATCGCGCTGTATCGAGCGCCGCCCTGGCGCTGACTATCGATGTGCTCGTGCTGCATCGCGAGCCGGAAACGATGACGGACCCATAAATATGACGGCGATCAACACGGTTGAGCGAACGAATAGCCTGCTAGTGGCGGGCGACGCCGTTTACGCAGCGCGACAAAGCGGATTATTTCGGTTTGGCGCTGTCGCCGATGAGCAGAACCTGTTTCGGTCGTGGCTGCCAGGGGAAGACGTGCCAACGCTGGCAGTCGCGGCGGACCGCGATTTGCTGTTGGCCGGCATCAATGGCGGGGTCGCCCGATCGCTGGATAGCGGAGCGAGCTGGACTGCGCATCCGTTTCGCGCGCCGGCGCCGCTGGTGACTTGCCTTGCGCTTTCGCCCTGCTTCGAGAGCGATGGCTGCGCGCTGGCTGGCACATTCGAGGACGGCGTCTTCCGCTCGACCGATGGCGGCGAGAGCTGGCGGGCGGTCAATCATGGCTTGTTCGATCACAGCGTCTATGCGCTGACGCTGTCGCCCAGTTTCGCAACGGACGGCATTGCTTATGTCGGCACCGGCAGCGGCATCTACCGCAGCGAAAATGGCGGAACCCTCTGGTGGGATCTGATCATGCCAGCCGGCGACGAAACCGTGCTGAGCCTGGCGCTGGCGGAGAATGGCGCGCTAATTGCTGGCTGCGAAACGCACGCGCTGCTGCGGTCATGCGATGCTGGCGAGAGTTGGGAGACGCTGCTGGAGACAAACGG
Organism: Chloroflexota bacterium; assembly: GCA_011523705.1. Classification (GTDB taxonomy): domain Bacteria; phylum Chloroflexota; class Anaerolineae; order Aggregatilineales; family Phototrophicaceae; genus UBA6055. Next base: position 45,227 of record WTGC01000047.1, read on the forward strand.
TGCGGTAAACGCTTTGGCATTGGCGCGGGACGGGGCGCTCATCGCGCAGGTGGATGACGGCCTATTGCTGTCGCGCGACGATGGCGCTAGTTGGAGCGAACTGGCGGCCGAGAATGTGGCCTGCATGGCGCTGGACGCCGAGGGCGATACGCTGCTGGTAGCAATGGCGGATGGGAGCATGAGGCAGCTATACATTTGAATGGCAGGCCGAAATCGACTGTTGTACGGGCGAGCCGGTGGCTCGCCCCTACGATATAGTAGAAAGGCGCTTGGAAATGACATTTGAACCCACACTTGAATCAGTAAGCGAGCACGAAGTCCCGGACTGGTTTCACGATGCCAAGCTGGGCATCTTCATCCACTGGGGGCTGTATTCGGTGCCAGCATGGGCGCCGGCCGGCGGCGATATCGGCGAGGTCTTCCAGAGCGGCGACATGAGCGACTGGTTTCGCGTCAATTCTTATGCCGAGTGGTATCTGAATACGCTCAAGTTTGACGACGGTCCCACGCGCGCCTGGCACAACCAGCATTACGGCAGCGACTTCCACTATGATGACTTCGTCGCCGGCTTCAATTCGGCATTGAGGCGCTGGGATCCCAACGAGATGGCGGCCCTCTTCAGCGAAGTCAACGCGCGATACGTCGTGCTGACCACGAAACACCATGACGGCTTTCTGCTTTGGAACAGCGACATCCCCTGCCCACATAAGCCGAATTACCACACCATGCGCGATGTGGTCGGCGATCTGACCGATGCTGTCCGCGATCAGGGAATACGCATGGCGCTTTATTATTCCGGCGGGCTGGATTGGGCTTTCAACGAGGCGCGTATTGAAGACGTCGCCGATGTTTGGGGCACGATTGTGCAGAGCCCCGAATTTGTCGAATACTCAGTCGCGCATTGGAAGGAGTTGATTGACCGCTATCAGCCTTCGATCATGTGGAATGATATCGGCTACCCGGCGGCGGCCGACCTGGGCGAGCTCTTCGCCTACTACTACAACAGCGTGCCCGATGGCCTCATCAACGACCGCTTCACCCAATCGCGCGATCAGCGGCCCAAAGTTGGCGAGAAGCTGACATCGCCCCGCGGTCCCCATTTTGATTACATCACGCCGGAATACGCGACATTCGATGAGATTCAGGAGCTGAAGTGGGAGTGCTGCCGCGGCATCGGGCACAGCTTCGGTTACAACCGCGCCGAGGGCGATGAGCAACTGCTGGCCGAGGACGAGCTGATTCACATGTTCGTCGATATCGTCAGCAAGAACGGCAATCTGCTGCTGAATGTCGGTCCGATGGCTGATGGGACAATTCCGGAGAACCAAGCCGACCGGCTGCGAGCCTTGGGCCGCTGGCTGGATCGCAATGGGGAAGCCATCTTCGATACCCGCCCCTGGCGGCGCGCCGAGGGAAAGACGACGCAGGGCTTGGATCTCCGCTTTACCGCGACGGATGGCGCGCTTTACGCCACCCTGCTGGGCAAACCAGCCGAGAGCGAGATCCGCATTGAGAGCCTGGAGGCCCCCGCCGGCGCGAGCATTCAATTGCTTGGTCGGTATGGCGATTTGGAGTGGGCGCAAGACGGCTCGGACCTGGTGATTCGCTTGCCGGACTTGCCCGAGGCGCCGGCGCATTCGCTAGGGATTCAGGGCATGGGTGACTAGCTTGACACAAAAAGTCGATTCAACTGTCGAAAGAAATCTGCCCTGGAATTTCTCGGTCAATCTGATCGATATCACCTTCATCACCCTGGCTTTCAGCATCATCTCGCGCGAGACGATCACGCCGCTCTTGATCAGCAATTTGACCGACTCCAAGATCGCCATCGGATTGGCGCCGGCGATCTACAGCATCGCCTATTACTTGCCGCAGCTCTTCGCCGCCAATCACGCCGAGCGCTTGAAACGCAAGCTGCCCTTTGTCATGCTTGTGGGCGGTTTGCTGGAGCGCGTGCCTTATCTCTTCGCCGGTCTGGCGATTCTGCTCTTCGCCGAGAGCGCGCCCATCATCGCCTTGCTCTGTCTTTATCTGGTGATCGGGCTGGGCGCTTTGGGCAATGGCGTGGCGACGCCGGCCTGGTTCAGCATGATCGGCAAGGTGCTACCGGTCAATCGACGCGGCATCTTCTTCGGCGTCAGCGAAGGCTTGGGCACGCTGATGGGCATCATCGGCGCCTTGTTCGTCGGCCGCGTGCTGGACGAGATGGGCTACCCGCTGAATTTCGCGACTCTGTTTCTCGTCGCCGCCGTCTTCATGGGCATCTCCTGGATCGGCTTGGCGCTGAACCGCGAGCCGGAAAGCCCGATCGTCAA